>NZ_JBFRDR010000031.1:0-50985 GCF_052113885.1 Lysobacter sp. TAB13
AGCAAGATCAAACGCTAAACGCTTCCGCCATAAAGCGGCGGGTCACTTTCTTTGTCCAAAGCGACAAAGAAAGTAACCAAAGAAAACGCTTTGGGCTGTTTCGAGTCAAAAGCCACGAGTGCGTAGCTTGCGCAGGCAGGTGCCACATTGGGCATCCTGCCCAAGGTGGCACCCGGCGCACGTCCATGTGCGCCGCCCTCCGGGTGTCCCTGGTCTCGCGAGTTACTAGCCGCGCCCAGCAACGGCAACAGCAAAGGCGAAGCGAAGCAGAATCTTGGCAACGGCAACGGCAACGGCAACGGCAACGGCAACGGCAACGGCAGAGCAAGGGCAACGGCAGAGCAAGGGCAAGGGCAAGGGCAAGGGCAAGGGCAAGGGCAAGGGCAGCGGCGCTAGCAAAGCTGGCAAACGCACGCGCGCACGCAAAACCAAAAAAGCAGCGGCAAGGTCGCCGCTGCTTTTGCAAGTTCAAGTGTTATTTATGGCCAAAGCCAATCGAAACGTGGTGACTGCCCGACCAGCAACTCTCAGCCGAACAAAGACACACCCGGCACCAGCCACAACGAAAACCCGGCCAAGGTAGAGCCGATCACCGTAGCCGCCACGACATCGCTGGGGTAGTGCAACCCAAGCACCACCCGTGATGCCGCCACGCTCGCCGTGAACGGAATCAACAGCCAAGCCAGCACCGGGTAATGCGCCATCGCCACCAGACTGAAAGCGACCGCGTGCAAGGTATGCCCCGACGGGAAACTGAATTCGTCCAGCGGCGCGACCCAGGCATGAATGCGTTGATCGGACGCAAACGGACGCGGGCGCCGCGTCCAGCGCTTGAGCAACTTGTACAGCGCCAATGCGATCACCCCGGTCGCCGCCAAGTGCGCGGACGCGCGCAGGCCGTCGTAACCGTCCACCAGGATCAACGCCGCCATCAGCGCATACCAGAACACACCGTCGCCCAGGCGACTGACCGCGGCGAAGTAAGCGCGCGAGCTGCTGCGTTCGCCGAGACGATTGGCGCGCAGGCACCAACCCGATTCGCCGGCGATCAGACGTTTGCGCAAAGGCAACCGGTTCATAAGACCTCCTGCTTGGGTTTGGTTTCGTCGTTCAATCGTCGTAACGTGCCGCGGCCAGTCGCATTGCGCTCGGCCAGGCCGTGGAGCAGGGCATCGAAATCGGCCGCGACCTGTTGCGGGCGCAGGCCGCTGATCGCTTCGCGGCCTGCGCGGGACATTCCCGCGCGCAAGGCGTCCTGGCTGCCGATGCGCGCCGCCGCGCGGATGAAGCCGGCGTCGTCGCCGTCGGCGATCGCCGCGCCGTGCAGGCCGTCGCGCAGGTGCTCGTGCGCGGCGCCGTAGTCGAAGGCCACCGTCGGCACGCCGCTGGCCATCGCTTCCAGGGTCACGTTGCCGAAGGTTTCGCTATGGCTGGGAAACAGGAACATATCGCCGCTGGCGAAATGCTCGGCCAGCACTTGCCCGCGCTTGAGTCCGCAAAAAATGAAATCCGGGTTGTCGCGCTGCAGTTTTTCCCGCGCCGGGCCGTCGCCGACCCAGACGAAGCGCGCCTGCGGGCGCTGCTGCTGCAAGGCGCGGAACGCGCGCACGGCCAGGTCGAGATTTTTTTCCGGCGCGATCCGGCCGACATAGATGGCGGCGAAGCCGTCGTCGTCCAGGCCCCATTCGCGGCGCAGCGCGGCGCTGCGGCGGCGCGGGTCGAACAGTTCGGTGTCGACCGCGCGCGGCAGCCGCACCACGTCTTCGAAGCCGCGCGCGCGCAGGAACTCGGCCAGCTCGCGGGTCGGCACCAGGGTCGCGTCGGCGCCGTTGTGGAAGCGGCGCATCCACGCCAGCGCGGTGCCGACCAGGAACGGCGCGCCGTAGTCGCGCATGTATTCGTCGAAGCGGGTGTGGAAGCCGGTCGCGGCGGGAATGCCCAAACGCCGCGCCGCCTTCAACGCCGAGCCGCCCAGCGGGCCTTCGGTGGCGACGTAGATGGCGTCGGGGGTGTCGCGCTTCCAGGCCTGGATCAGGCGGCCGGCGCAGGGCAGGCCGAAGCGCAGGCCGGGGTAACGCGGCAGCGGCAGGCCGCGCACCAGCAATTCGTGAGCCTCGCCGTCGCCGCCGCCGTCGGCGTCCTGGCGCGGACGGACCAGATCGACCTGATGACCGCGGGCGCGCAGACCCCGCTCCAGACCTTGCACGGTCAGGGCGACGCCGTTGATTTCCGGCGGGTAGGTCTCGGTGACGATCGCGTAGCGCATTGCGCGGCTCCGGGTTTGAGCAATCCTGGGCGCGCGCCATGTCCTGGCGGTTGCGGCGGGATGACGCGCGGATGACCGAGGTCCGGGTAACCGTTTTCATTCGATCCGGTCACGCAATCGCGGCGAAAACGGCCTGATCTTTGCTGAGTCAATAGCGCGCCGGGCCGCGCATATTCCGGAGTGTTAACAAGCCGGTCCCTACAATCGCCCGGTTTATCCAATCCGAAGGTGCGCGCTTGCAGCGACGCGAAATACTCAAGGCGGGGCTCAGCCTGCCGTTGGCCGGTCTGGCCGGCGGCGGCCTGGGAACGGTCTGGGCGGCGACCGGGCCGGGTCAGGCGTTCGCCGCCGACACCGTGCCGGCGCTGGCGCGCGCGCTGGCGGCCAAGCCCTATCGGCCGGCCGAGGCGGATCTGCCCGAAGCGTTGGCGCGGATCAAGTACGACACTTGGCGCGACATCCGCTTCGACCCGGCGCAGGCGCTGTGGAAGTCCGAGCGGCTGCCGTTCCAGTTGCAGTTCTTCCACCGCGCGTTCTTGTTCAAACAGCGCGTGGACATGCACGTGGTGCGCGGCGGCGTCGCCGTGCCGGTGGTGTATACGCCGAAGATGTTCAGCTTCGGCAATGCGCCCAAGCCGGCGCAGGACGATCTGGGCTTCGCGGGTTTCCGCGTGCATGCGCCGATCAACCGCGCGGATTATTTCGATGAGGTCTGCGCATTCCTGGGCGCGAGCTATTTCCGCGCGGTCGCCAAGAACCTGCTGTACGGCCTGTCCGCGCGCGCGTTGGCGCTGAACACCGGCGCCGGCAACAGCGAAGAATTTCCGGCCTTCACCGGGTTCTGGATCGAACAGCCGGCCTCGAGCGCGAAGCAGATCGTCGTGCACGCGTTGCTGGACAGTCCGAGCGTGGCCGGCGCGCTGCGCTTCGTGATCACGCCCGGCGTGGAAACCGTGTTCGATACGCAACTGCGCCTGTATCCGCGCGTGGCCTTACAGAGCGTCGGCATCGCACCGCTGACCAGCATGTATCACTTCGATGCGACCGATCGCGTCGGCATCGACGATTTCCGCCCCGCCGTGCACGATTCCGACGGCCTGGCGATGCACAACGGCGCCGGCGAACAGATCTGGCGGCCGCTGCACAATCCGCCCAGCCTGCAGGAAAGCGCGTTCCAGGATCGCCGCCCGCGCGCGTTCGGGCTGATGCAGCGCAAGCGCGCCTTTGCCGATTACGCCGACAGCGAGGCGCATTACGAACGCCGTCCCAGCGCCTGGGTGGAACCGGTCGGCGACTGGGGCGAGGGCGCGGTGCATCTGATCGAAATCCCGACCAAGGACGAATACCAGGACAACATCGTCGCCTTCTGGCGCCCGCGCGCGCCGCTGGCGGCCGGGCGCGAGCATCGCTACGACTACCGTCTGCACTGGTGCGCCAGGCATGCCTGGACCCCGTCGCTGGCGACGGTCGCGCGCACCCGCATCGGCGCCGGCGGCAACGGCGCGCGGCTGGTGGTGATCGACCTGGAAGGCGGCGGCCTGTCTAAACTGGCCGCCGACGCCGTGCCGCGCGCGGTGGTGTGGGCGTCGGCGGGCCGAATCGCCAACGCCGTCGCGCATGCCAACCCCGGCACCGGCGGATGGCGCGTATCGTTCGAACTGCAACCTGGGGATGCGCGCACGGTCGAATTGCGCGCGGTGCTGGAAGACGGCGCCGGTCCCCTTTCCGAAACCTGGCTTTATCGTTGGACTGCATGAACGCAACTGTCGCTCCCCCGCAACGACCGACCTCCGTGCCATACGAGGCGCTGCCCCCGGAATCGCCGATGGCGATGCCGGTGCAATCGCTGCGCGTGGGCGAGCGTCCGAAAGGCCGCCTGCCGAGCGCGCCCAACGCCATGGCCTGGCGCCGCCTGTACGTGATCGGCGGCGCCGCGGTGCTGACCCTGGTGGCGGCGTACCACATCCTGCGCGTGCTCTACGTCGGCGGTCTGAGCCTGCTCGAAGCGGTGCTGCTGGTGTTGTTCGTGCCCCTGTTCGCCTGGATCGCGCTGGCCTTCGCCAGCTCGTTCGCCGGCTTCATCCTGATCCTGTCGCGGCGGCGCTGGCGCTTCGGCCTCAAGCAGGGCGGCGAGTTGCCGGAACTGCACCAGCGCACCGCGCTGCTGATGCCGACCTACAACGAAGACCCCGAGCGGTTGATGGCCGGCTTGCAGGCGATCTACGAGTCCGTCGTCGCCACCGGCCAGCTCGACCGTTTCGATTTCTTCATCCTCAGCGACACCACCAAGGAACCGGTGCGCCAGGCCGAAATCCGCGCGTTCAACGCCTTGCGCGACCGCACCGGCGGGCACGACCGCATCTTCTACCGGCGCCGCAAGAACAACGCCGAGCGCAAGGCCGGCAATATTTCCGAATGGGTGCGGCGCTTCGGTTCGGCCTATCCGCACATGTTGATTCTGGACGCCGACAGCCTGATGACCGGCGAGGTCATCGTGAAGCTGTCCGGGGCGATGGAGCGCAACGCCGACGTCGGCCTGATTCAAACATTGCCGATGATCGTCAACGGCCAGACCCTGTTCGCGCGCATGCAGCAGTTCGCCGGGCGCGTTTACGGCCCGGTGATCGCCTACGGCATCGCCTGGTGGCACGGCGCGGAAAGCAACTACTGGGGCCATAACGCGATCATCCGCACCCAGGCCTTCGCCGATCACGCCGGCCTGCCGGAGCTGCGCGGTTACAAGCCTTTCGGCGGCACCGTGCTGAGCCACGATTTCGTCGAAGCCGCATTTATGCGCCGCGGCGGCTGGGCGCTGCACATGGTGCCGGGACTGGTCGGCAGCTTCGAGGAAGGCCCGCCGTCGCTGACCGACATGCTGGTGCGCGACCGCCGCTGGTGCCAGGGCAATCTGCAGCACGGCGCGGTGGTTTCGGCCAAGGGCCTGCACTGGATCAGCCGCATGCACATGGCCATGGGCATCGGCCATTACTTCACCGCGCCGATGTGGGCGATGCTGATGCTGGTCGGCCTGATCATTCCGCTGGACCGGGTGGATTACTTCAAGTGGCAGAGCATCCGCCTGCCGGGTTTCTCGCCCAGCGCGTACTGGCGCGACCAGGATCCCGACCGCGTGCTGTGGGTGTTCGTGGCGACCATGGCGGTGCTGCTGGCGCCGAAGTTCATGGCCTTCCTGGCGATGCTGACCGATCGCGAAACCCGTCGCGGCTGCGGCGGCGCGATCCGCGCCTTCATCAGCATGATCTTCGAAACCCTGCTGGCGGCGTTGATGGCGCCGATCACCATGTACGTGCAATCGCGCGGCGTGGCCGAGGTGCTGGCCGGCAAGGACTCGGGCTGGGAATCGCAGCGTCGCGACGACGGCAGCCTGCCGCTGTCGGGCCTGATCCGCAGCTACGGCGGCCTGACCCTGTTCGGCCTGATGATCGGCGCGATGGCCTACGTGATCTCGCCGCCGCTGGCGGCGTGGATGTCGCCGGTGATCATCGGCCTGGTCATCTCGATCCCCGTGGTCGCCTTCACCTCGGCCAAGGCCCCGGGCCAATGGCTGCGCAAGATCGGCATCTTCCGCATTCCGGAAGAAATCACCCCGCCGCCGGTGCTGGTGCGGGCGAAGCAGTTGCGGATCGAGGCGGCGCAACGGTCTTCGAGTTGAGGCACTCGTCGCCGTCGATGCGGCGACGAGTGCGAATGCCGCCTCGATATCTGGATACGCTTGCGCCAAAACCCTGTTTACATCGAGGCGTGACCGTGCGTTGCGCCGCGCATGGCCGCGCGAGTCTTGTTCCGGAAAGTTCCGCTCGGCCTACCGAAAATACCGGCCTCATTTGCTTGAGGCACGATGTGCTTTCAGTGCTTAGAATTCGCGTCATCGATACTCATTCTTGAAAAAGTAGGCTGGCGGTTAGTGATCTGCAAGCATCTTTTCTCATGAAGAAATCGGCATCTCCTTGATCGAAACTGCCGTCGCCACTTGACGGTACGACTGGCAACGCAGAATCATCCGGCAACGGTTGGCCGTTGATGGGTCCAACTCGCACTTGTGTGATGCGCGATGGAATCAGCGAGACAGGGAGCGTCGATGAGCAATGCCGAGCGAACGCGCGGGCCGAGCGGCGGCCGCATCGAATGGGCCCGCGATGTCTCGTTGTTGCGGGACCTCGCTATCAGCAACGAGCGGACCAGGCGTGAACTTGGGCCGCCGCTGCCGAGCGATTTGCAGGGGCAGACAAAACGCAGGCCTGCAAGAGCGCGTTCGAATTCGACCTCGGATCACGGATTAACGGAGAACGACACCATGAAGCTGCGCGATGTTGCCGCCATAGCCGTGATGATGACCGGACTGAACGGCTGCGAAGCCTCTCAACCCGCGGTCCAACCTCAGCCGGCCGCGGTCGTGTCGGGGCGAACGGAAAAGATCGAATCGCTCGGGCCGCAATACAAACAGGGCATGGCGTATGGGCCTTTCCGGAAATTGCTGATGGCCGGCGGCTGGAAGCCGGACGCGAATCTGGACGAGTGCCTGCTATTGACGGTCGGAGACGACTACAAAAAAACTTGCGAAACCCCTGCTACGTCCGAGGCCTGCAACACCTGCAAGGAATTCAGGGAAATCGAAGCCTGCACCAATGATGGCTATTGCTATATGACCTTCTCCGGTCATGGCGCCAAGTTGGACATCAAGGCCTACGGAGACATCCTGAGACTGAGAAAGGACGGGTCCGAGCCCATCGTCCAAGAGTGGAAACTGACAGCCAAATAGCTTTCGCGGTGGCCACAAGGAGGTGTGAGAATGACGAATGTATTGGGCGATCTGATCAGCAAGGGCGAAGGCGACTACAACTCCTACAACAAGGGCACGGCGGGAGGACGGATAGTCGGCGCAGATCAGTCGATCGATCTTGGGCAAATGACGGTAGCGGAGATCATGCGCAGGCAGTCGCTTGCGCCCGGAGATCCGGACCGGTTGTTCGCGGTCGGGAAGTATCAGGTCATCCCCGATACCATGCGGGCGACGGTTAGAGAGTTGGGCGTGGATCCCGCGGAAAAATACACGCCGGAAAATCAAGAAAGAATGTTCGCGGATCACCTGATCAAGGTGAAGCGTCCGAACATCTACAAATACATAGTCGGCGAGGAGGGCGCCACGCTGCGCGGGGCGCAAAAGGCGGCCTGCCTGGAGTGGGCGAGCGTGGAAGACCCCGACAACCCGGGGCATGTATACGCGCTCTATGAAAAGCACGGCAACAGGATGCACACAACCGCTGCCCAAGTCGGTGTGGCGTTGGATACGATGCGGGAGCAATACAAGGCCAGCATCGAAAAGGGCATGTCGCCTGATGCGGCCTGGCAGCAAGTTGCCGTTGGCGAAGCCTCCGCGGCGCAATGGAAAGGGATTCCTTATGCGATTTCCGATCCTCGCGCGCTCGGCCTGGGCGACCGCAACAACGATGTTCGTGTGTTGCAAGAGAATCTGAACCGACTTGGCGTTACCGATGGCCAAGGGCGCGCTCTTGACGCCGATGCCCATTACGGTCGAAACACCCATGACGCCGTCGCCGCCTTTCAGCGTCAGCAGGGGATCTTGCCTTCGGGTACCGCCGACGCGGCAACTCTCAATGCCATACAGGTGAGCGTTAACGTCGCCGGCCCGTTTCATGAGATGCAAAAATTCCAACCGCCT
The DNA here is from genome assembly GCF_052113885.1 of Lysobacter sp. TAB13. Lineage (NCBI taxonomy): Bacteria > Pseudomonadati > Pseudomonadota > Gammaproteobacteria > Lysobacterales > Lysobacteraceae > Lysobacter > Lysobacter sp. TAB13. Next base: position 7,968 of record NZ_JBFRDR010000031.1, read on the forward strand.
GGATCTCGGAGCGATTGGATGCAGACCGACGGCCACGGTCTCCCGAATTATCTCCGTGGGGCCGGAGCTCCTGTGTATGAGCGCCACGCACAGGATGCGAGCTCAGACGGCATACTGAAAATCGGCGAGCGCGGTCCCGAGGTCGCGAGACTTCAAGAAAGCCTGATCCAGTTGGGCATCAACGACCGCGTCAAGAGCCCGCTCAAGCCGGACGGTGTATTCGGGCCCGATACGCAGCGTGCGGTGCAGGCATTTCAACTGTGGCACGGAACAGAACAAGCCAACGGCGTCGCCGATCGGCAGACTTTGACTGCCATCAATACGCAAGCCGGGCTGGCGTTGATCCAGCGCGCGACGGATCAGCTTCAGGGCCTTGCGACGCGGGATTTCGCCGCCAACGTCAATCTCGGTGCGAAGATCGATCCGCAGGCGGGGGCTGATGCGCGTGGACCGGGTGGGGTATCGAATGCGGCAACGCCTGCGCCTACAGAGTCGGCTCCCATGACAGAACCGGCGAAACGCGAAACCACTGCGGACGTGTCGCAGTTGTCGCGAGAAGACCATGCGATGTTCGCGAAGATCCGCGCGGGCGCACCGGGGACGGTGTCCGACGAAACCGTGGCGTGGGCGATGTTGGCCGCCAAGCGCAACGGCATTCCGGACGCGGATCGCGTGGGGCCGGTCGGGGTCGCCGAAGGTAAGCTGTGGGTGGGCGGTACCGTTCCGGGCTATCACACCGGCGTATCGGCTACCGAGCCGCCTCCGGCGATGCAGGACACCTTGCGGGAAACGCAGGCGTTCAATCTACAGCGCGATCAGCAGGCGACACAGCGCTCGCCGGACGATCCCAGCCAGGGGCCACGCATGTAACGGCCGATGGATGCGGTTCGGGTGATCCGCTTGCGCCGCTGGCGAAGCGGTTCTTGAGCTGAGTCACGAATCAGCGAGCGCAACGACGACGGGCACGGATATCCTTGCGTTATGAGCCATGACCTCTCCTCCGCACCAGACCCCGCACTGAGCCATGTCGTCGGCGCCACCGCGCCGCCGCTGCTGGAGGAAACCATCGGCGCGATGCTCGCGCGGGTGGCCGCGACCTGGCCCGAGCGCGAGGCGCTGGTGGTGCCGCCGCAGGGCGTGCGGCTGAGTTGGAGCGCGTTCGATGCGGCGGTCAGCCGGTTGGCCGCGGGGCTGCTCAAGCTGGGCCTGGCGCCGGGCGATCGCATCGGCGTGTGGTCGCTCAATCGCGCCGAGTGGGTGTTGCTGCAGTTCGCCAGCGCGCGAGTCGGCCTGATCCTGGTCAACATCAATCCGGCGTATCGCACTCACGAGTTGGAATACGCCTTGAATCTGGTCGCGTGCCGGGCGCTGGCGATCGTGCCTTCGTTCAAGACCTCGCACTATCTGCAGATGTTGCGCGAACTGGCGCCGGAGTTGGATCAGCATCCGCCCGGTCTGTTGCGGTCGCGGCGATTGCCTGACCTGCGCCATGTGCTGTCGATGGGCGCGGGCGAGCCGCCCGCGGGCACGCACGCATTCGACGCCGTCGCCGCCTGCGACGATGCCGATGCGCATGCGCGGCTGGGAGAGGTGGCGGCGCTGTTGTCGCCGGACGACGCGGTCAACATCCAGTTCACCTCCGGCACCACCGGCGCGCCGAAGGGCGCGACGCTGACTCATCGCAATATCGTCAACAACGGGTTCTTCGTCGGCGAGGCGATGCGCTTGAGCGAACACGACCGGCTGTGCATCCCGGTGCCGTTCTATCACTGCTTCGGCATGGTTCTGGGCAATATGGCCTGCGTCACCCACGGTGCCTGCATGGTGATTCCTGGCGAAGGGTTCGACCCGCTGGTCGCCTTGCGCACCGTCGCCGAAGAGCGCTGCACCGGTCTGCACGGCGTGCCGACGATGTTCATCGGCGAACTGGAACATCCGCGATTCGCCGAGTTCGATCTGTCGAGCCTGCGCACCGGGATCATGGCCGGTTCGAATTGTCCGATCGAGGTGATGAAGCAGGTGGTCGAGCGCATGCACATGCAGCAAGTCACCATCGCCTACGGCATGACCGAGACCAGCCCGGTCAGTTTCCAGACCGTGCCGGAGGACCCGCTGGCGCGGCGGGTGGATTCGGTCGGGCGCGTGCATCCGCATGTCGAAGTGCGCGTCGTCGACGACCACGGCGACACCGTGCCGCGCGGCGAGATCGGCGAGTTGCTCACACGCGGATACTCGGTGATGCAAGGCTATTGGGGCGATCCCAAGCGCAGCGCCGAAGCCATCGACCGCGAGGGCTGGATGCACACCGGCGATCAGGCCGTCATCGACGCGGACGGTTACGCGCATATCGTCGGCCGCCTGAAGGACATGCTGATCCGCGGCGGCGAGAACGTGTATCCGCGCGAGATCGAGGAATTCCTCTACGCCCATCCGGCGATCGCCGACGTGCAGGTGTTCGGCGTGCCCGATGCGAAGTTCGGCGAGGAAGTGTGCGCGTGGATCCGCGTCGCCGAAGGCGCGAGTCTGGACGCCGAGGCCGTGCGCGCGTTCTGCCAGGGCCGTATCGCCCAGTACAAGATTCCGCGCTACATCGAGTTCGTCGATAGCCTGCCGATGACGATCAGCGGCAAGCCGCAGAAATTCCTGATGCGCGAGCGGATGATCGAGCGATTGGCGGCGGCCGCGAGCGACGGCTGAGCGCCGCCGCGTCCGCGCGGCCTCAAGCCGCCAGCAGCCTCAGCGCGATGCCCAATCCGGCCATGTCCTGAGGCTCGCCTTCAAGGTCGGCGCGCACCAGCGGTCGCGATTCCAGCCAGCGCTTGGACACGGTCAGGGTGAGCGTGTTGCCGTCGGCGTGCGCGTCGAGCTGCGGGATCGGATCGGATTCGTGCGCGCGATGCAGCAGCACCGCCAGGCGCAGCAGCGCTGAGCTGCGCCGCACCGCGGCGAGCAGGCGATCGGGCAGGGCCTCGAACGCGTTCTTGGGAATGCCGCGGCGGTGCGTGCGCACCAGCGCGGCCAGGAACTGCTGTTGCTGGCGCGAGAAGCCGGAGATGTCCGAGTTCTCGATCACGTACGAGCTGTGCACGTGGTACTGGCTGTGGGCGATCACCAGCCCCAGCTCGTGCAGGCGCGCGGCGCGGATCAGCATCAGGCGGTCGTCGGCGTCCAGTTGCCAGGCTTTGGCCACTTGGTCGAACAAGCGCAGCATGGTCGCTTCCACGCGCGCGGATTGTTGTTCGTCGATGCCGTAGCGCTTGACCAGCGCCTTGACCGCCGCGTCGCGCGGATCGTCGGCGCCGCCGCGGCCGAGCATGTCGTACAGCACGCCCTCGCGCATCGCCGCCTTGCTGATGGCCATGCGCTGCAGGCCCAGCACGTTGAAGGCCGCTTCCAGAATCAGGATGCCGCCGGCGATCACCGGACGGCGGTCGGCGGACAGGCCGGGCAGGTCGATGGCCTCGATGCGGTCGGCCTGCAACAGGCGGTCGCGCAGCAGCGGCAGGGCTTCGGCGGTCACCGCGCCCTTGGTCAGCTTCATCGCCGCGCAGATTTCGCCGATGGCCTTGTTGGTGCCGGAAGATCCCAGCGCCTCTTGCCAGCCCAGCGCGCGGTAAGTGCCGGCGAATTGCTGGAACTCGGCCGAGACCTCGGTCAGCGCGTCGCGCCATTTCTTCTTGGTCAGCTTGCCGTTCTCGAAGAAGCGGCGAGTGGTGGCGATGCAGCCGACCTGCAGGCTTTCACGCTCGATCGCCTCGAAGCCGCTGCCGATGATGCATTCGGTGGAGCCGCCGCCGATGTCGATGACCATGCGCCGCTCGCCCGGCTTGGACGGCTGTGCATGGGCGATGCCCAGGTAGATCAGGCGCGCTTCTTCGCGGCCGGACACCACTTCGATGGCGTGGCCCAGCGCCGATTCGGCCGGCATCAGGAAGGCCTGCGGCGCGGCCAGGCGGCGCACGGTGTTGGTGGCGATCGCGCGCACGTGCTGCGGCGGTACGTCGCGGATGCGCTGGCCGAAGCGCGACAGGCAGTCGAGCGCGCGCTGGCGCACTTCCGGCGCCAGCCCGCCCTTGCGGTCCAGGCCTTCGGCCATGCGCACGGTCTCACGCAGGCGATCGACCGTGCGCAGCTGGCCCAACACGTACCGCGCGACCACCATGTGGAAACTGTTCGAGCCCAGATCCACGGCGGCGAGCAGGTCGCCGTCCTGGAGCGGCAGGCGGGTGGTCGGGAAAATATTATTCATGCGCGGAAGTTTGGGTCATCCGCACAATTTGGCCAACAGCGTGGACTGTGCCGAGTGCGGCATCGCGCCTTCGGCCGGGCTCAGGCGCAGAAATTCGCCGTCGGACTGCAGCTCCCAGGAATTGAGGTTGTCGGCCAGGTAGTTGGCCAGCGCTTCTTCGTAGACGCGCCCGCGCAGCTCCGAATCCAGGATCGGGAAGCCGGTTTCCACGCGCCGCAGCAGGTTGCGTTCGAGCCAGTCGGCGCTGGAGCAGAACAGGTCCGGCGCGCCGTCGTTGGAGAACCAGTAGACGCGGTGGTGTTCGAGGAAGCGGCCGACGATCGAGCGCACGCGGATGTTCTCCGACACGCCTTCCACGCCCGGGCGCAGGGTGCAGGCGCCGCGCACGATCAGGTCGATCTGCACGCCGGCCTGCGAAGCCTGGTACAGCGCGCGGATCACCTGCGGCTCGTTGAGGGCGTTCATCTTGGCGACGATGCGCGCCGGCTTGCCGGCGCGCGCGTGCTTGGTTTCGCGGTCGATGCGCTTGAGCACGCCGGCATGCAGGGTGAACGGCGATTGCAGCAGGCACTTGAGCTTGAGCGACGGCGCCAGCCCGGACAGCTGCTGGAAGATCATGTGCACGTCGTTGCCGATATCCGGATCGGCGGTGATCAGGCCGAAGTCGGTGTAGGCGCGCGCGGTGCCGCTGTGGTAGTTGCCGGTGCCCAGGTGGGTGTAGCGCTTGAGCTTGCGGCCTTCGCGCCGCACGATCAGCAGCATCTTGGCGTGGGTCTTGTAGCCCACCACGCCGTACACGACCTGCACGCCGGCTTCCTGCAGGCGGTCGGCGAGGCCCAGGTTGGCTTCTTCGTCGAAACGCGCGCGCAGCTCGACCACCACGGTCACGTCCTTGCCGTTGCGCGCGGCCTGGACCAGTTGTTCGACGATCGGCGAATCCTTGCCGGCGCGATACAGGGTCTGCTTGATCGCGAGCACGTTCGGGTCTTCGGCGGCCTGGCGGATCAGTTCCAGCACCGGCGCGAACGAGTCGAAGGGGTGGTGCAACAGCACGTCGCCGTCGGCGACGGTGTCGAACAAGGTCTCCACGCCGGGCAGCACGCGCTGCTGGTAGGGCGGGAATTTCAGCTCCGGGCGCTGCACCAGATCGTAGACCTGGATCACGCGGTTGAGATTGACCGGGCCGTTGATGCGGTACACCGCGTTCTCGGGCAGATCGAAATTTTCCAGCAGCGTGCGCACGATCGGCTTGGGGCACTGCTCGGCGATTTCCAGCCGCACCGCGCGCAGATAGCCGCGGCCGATCAGCTCGTCGCGCAGCGCCAGGGCGATGTTGTCGACTTCTTCTTCGTCCACCAGCAATTCGGAATTGCGCGTGACGCGGAACTGGTACGCGCCCTTGACTTCCATGCCCGGGAACAGCTCATCGACGAACGCCGACAGCACCGAGGACAGGAATACGAAGTCGTGCTTGCCGCCGGAAACGTTCTCCGGCAGCTGGATGATGCGCGGCAGTGAGCGCGGCGCGCGCACGATGGCCAGATTGCCGGCGCGGCCGAACGCGTCCTTGCCCTTGAGCACGACGACGATGTTGAGCGATTTGTTGAGGATCTTCGGGAACGGATGCGCCGGGTCCAGGCCCAGCGGCGACAGCACCGGCATGATCTCGTCGCGGAAATACGCGCGCAGCCAGCGGGTCTGGCGCGCGTTCCAGGAGTTGCGGCCCAGCACGCGCACGCCCGATTCCTGCAGCGCCGGGCGCAGCACGTCGTTCCAGCATTCGTACTGCGCCTTGACCAGCTCGGCGGCGCGGTCGTGGATGCGCGAGAGCACCGTCTGCGGCGCCAGCCCGTCGGGGCCCGGCGCCAGGCCCAGGTCCTGCGCGTGGCGCAGGGTGCCGGCGCGGATCTCGAAGAATTCGTCCAGGTTGGTGCAGGAGATGCACAGGTACTTCAGCCGCTCCAACAGCGGCACCTGCGGGTCCTGGGCTTGCGCCAGCACGCGGAAATTGAAGTCCAGCTGCGACAGTTCGCGGTTGAAGTACAGCGAGCTGTCGCGCAGCGGATCGGTGTCGAGCGTGGTTTCCGTCATCGCATTCATGGCGCGGCTGCTTCGATCCTGTGCGGTCTGTTCAACGGGTCAATCGGAGGGATGCTGCAGGGCTTGCTGTAAATCCGCGTGATGCGCGGCGTCGGGGCCAGTATCGGCGAAGCCTTCGTTGTATGCATCGCGGCGGCGGATGCGGTCCACGCCGAAATGGCAGGCGAAGGTGCTGCCGCGGCCGACTTCGCTGGCGATCTCCAGCCGCGCGCCGTGCAGGTGCAGCACGTGCTTGACGATCGACAGGCCAAGGCCGGTGCCGCCGCTTTCGCGCGAACGGCTGGTGGAGACGCGATAGAAGCGCTCGGTGATGCGCGGCAGGTGCGCGGCCGGAATGCCGTAGCCGCTGTCCACCACTTCCAGCACCGCGCCGCGCGCGATGCCGGCGCTTTCCGGGCGGAAGCGGATGCGGATGGTGCCGCCGGCCGGGGTGTAGCGGATGGCGTTGCCGACCAGATTCGAGAACGCGCTGTGCAGTTCCTTGTTGGAACCGAACAGGTCCACGCCGGCCAGGTCGTCCATGGCGATCTCGTGCCGGCCCTGGCTCAGCGCATTGGCTTCGCGCTTGAGCGTGGACAGCATCGAGGACATCGACACGGTTTCTTCCGCCGGCAGGCTGTCCTGCGATTCCAGGCGCGACAGCGTCAGCAGGTCTTCGACCAGTTGGGTCATGCGCTGCGATTGGCGCTGCATTTCCGCCAGCATCGGCGCCCAGTCCGGGTGTTCTTCCGGATCGAGCATGTCCAGGTAGCCGTGGACCACGGTCAATGGCGTGCGCAGTTCGTGCGAGACGTTGGCGACGAAGTCGCGGCGCATCTGTTCGAGCTGCAGCAGGCGGCTGACGTCGCGCGCGACCAGCAGCCACAGGTTTTCCGAGTAGGGGATCAGGCGCAGGCTGAGGGTGATCGCCGGATTCCACGGCGAGGCGGCTTCCAGCGGCTCGGCGTTGCGGCCCGAGGCCAGCCAGTGCGCCAACTGCAGCGGTTGCAGGCGATTGACCACCGGCGCGCCGATGTCGCGCGGATAGCGCAGGCCCATCAGCCCGGTCGCGGCTTCGTTGAACCACTGGATGCGCTGGCTGTTGCGCTCGACCACCACGATCGCGTCGGGCATGGCCGCGGCGGCGGCGCGGTAGGCGCGCAGCATTTCGATCAGGCGGCGCTTGCGCCCGCGCATTTCGGCCTGGCTGCGGTGCAGCAGGCGGTCGAGTTCGTTCCAGATGCCTTCGCCCAGCGGCGGGGTCAGGCGCTGGCGCGCGGTCAGCCGGATCAGGACCCGACGCAGGCGCCAGTAATGCCACGCGACCACGCCGAGCGCGGCGGCGGTGACGATCGGCCACGGATAGCCGACCAGAACCCCGAGCACGGCCGCGCCGACCAGGATCAGGGCCAGCTGACCGAGGGTGCGGAACCAGGCGGAGCGTGCGCGGGGCGGCATACCCCCAGCTTACGCGGCGAGTGAGGCAGAAAAACGATAGCCCGCGCCGCGCACGGTCTGGACCATGCCGTCGAGACGATGCGGCTCCAGGGTCTTGCGCAGGCGGCGGATGTGCACGTCCACGGTGCGCTCTTCGACATAGACGCTGCCGCCCCAGACGTGATCGAGCAACTGGGTGCGCGAGTACACGCGTTCGGGGTGGGTCATGAAGAAATGCAGCAGGCGGTATTCGGTCGGGCCGATCTGCACCGGCTGGTCGCCGCCTTCGCCCTGGGCGAACACGCGGTGGGCGGCGCCGTCGATGCGTAGCGGGCCGACGCCGACGCTGCCGTCTTCGTCGTCTTCGCGCGAGCGGCGCAGCACGGCGCGGATGCGCGCCAGCAGTTCGCGCGCCGAGAACGGCTTGACTACGTAATCGTCGACACCGGCCTCGAGGCCGCCGACGCGGTCGTTCTCTTCGCCGCGCGCGGTCAGCATGATGATCGGGATTTCGCGGGTCAGCGATTCCTTGCGCCAGCGCCGGGCCAGTTCCAGGCCGCTGGTACCCGGGAGCATCCAGTCGAGCAGGATCAGGTCGGGGACGCGGTCGGCGATGGCGGCCTGGGCCTCGCGGGCGTCGCCGGCGTGCACCGGGTCGTATTCGCCCTTGCGCAGGGCGAAGGACACCATGTCGCGGATGGCGGGTTCGTCTTCGACTATCAGGATGCGCTTCTGCACACGGTCACCGGGGGAGGAGGCGGAAAGGGTTCGTCCTTGAAGCCGCGCCAGTACACTACCGTTTTGTGACTACTCCATGACATAGGGTGGGCGGCATTGTCGTTATTGCGATGTGGCGCCACTGTGCAAAGGTTTCCGTACGCCGCCAATGCTGACGGGCTTCCGCAGTGGTTGGGGGCGCTTTCGCCGTCGTTGGCGGCGTTATCGGCTCCGCGGGAGTTTGGCGGTCTGATGACATCGCGATGGCAGGGGTGGGGCATGCGGCGATGGCGGGCGGGGGTGTCGTCGGTTACTTGGGACTGAAATTTTGCCCGTTTTGAAAAATTGGGCGGTTGGTTGCGCGGGTTGAGGGCGGAATCGTGACAGTGGGGGCAAGAGCAAATCCCCCCTGGCCCCCCTTTTTCAAAGGGGGGAACCCGATAGGTGGGGCGTGGGAGGCCGGGGGCACGCAAGTAGCCGTAGAGCGCGTGCGTAAATGCCTGCCCCCTTTGAAAAAGGGGGCTAGCGCCTTGCATTGCGCGGAGGTCCGGCCGACCCGGCGGCGCGGGGGATTTGCCCCAGGCCCTACTGCCGCTTCAGGTCTTCGTCCCGCACACCCTGCCGCTTAAGTTCAAGCACGGTCGGGGTGATCGCGGCGATACGCGCCTCGATCCGGGCGCGGGCGTAGTAGTCCAGGTCGGGCTTGCGCTTGAGCGTGTTCAGCTGGACCAGGGCCTGCTCCGGACGGCCGCGCAGGTAGGCGGCTTCGGCATAGGCCTCGCCGGCGCGGATCGTGTCGCCGGCGATCTCGCAGGCGCGGGCGAAGGTCTGCTGCAGCAGCGGGTCGTCGCTGTACGGGCCGAACAGCGGCCGCAGGATAGCCTGGGCGCGCTGGCCCGCGGCCGGGGTGGAGCGATCGGTCAGCACCTTGGCGTAGGTCAGGGCGATGGCGCGGTTGTTCGGGGTCTGGCGCAGCAGGGCCTCGAAGCGGGCGTCGGCGGCGGCGATCTTGCCGGCCTGGGCCTCGGCTTCGCCCAGGGCCAGGCTCAGCCACAGTTGGTCGGGGTGCTTCTGCAGCAGCTCGCTCAGGCTGGCGATCGCCGCGGCGGTCTGGTTGGAGCGCATCCGCGCCAGCGCCAGCCCGTAGCGCTTGGCGTCGCTGTCGCCGCCGAGTTTTTCGTACTCGCGCACCGCTTCGCGCGGCGAGTTGGCGCTCATCACCCGGACCCGCTCGCGGGCGTAGTCGAACACGCCGGTGCCGCCGGAACTCAGCGCCTGATCGTTGAGCTTCAGGCCGTTGGGCAACAGCGGGTTGTCGGTGCCGGCGGCGTTGGGCGGCAGGGTGAAGGGCGCCTTGGGAATGCGCTCGACCCGCACCGCGTTAGGCGTGGAGGTCACCGCGGTGAGGCTGTTCTTGTTCGCCAGTTGTTCGGCGCGTTCCTTGGCTTCGCTGATACGGGTGGTGGTGACCGGGTGGGTCATCAGATAGTCCGGCGTTTCGCCGTACCAGTTGGCCGCGTTGCTGCGCGAGACCACCTGCATGCGCTGGAAGAAATCGGCCATGGCCGTGGTGTCGTAATTGCTGCGCGACAGGGTCTGGATGCCGATGCGGTCGGCTTCGGACTCGTTGGAGCGGGTGTAGTTGATCTGGCGCTGCTGCATCAGGCCCAGGCCGGAGGTGATCGCGGCCATGGTGGCGTCGTCGTTGGAATTGCTGCCGGCCGACTGGGCGGCGACGATCGCGCCCAGCATCGCCAGCAGGATCGGCAACTGATCGCGCTGCGCGCGCTCGACCCCGCGCAGCACGTGCTGCTGGGTGACGTGGGCGATTTCGTGCGAGATCACCGCGGCGACCTCGTCTTCTTTCTCCGCGGTCAGCACCAGCCCGGAGTTGACGCCGATGTAGCCGCCCAGGGTGGCGAAGGCGTTGATCTGGCGCTCGCGCAGCATGAAGAAGGTGAAAGGCTGGCGCGGCTTGTCGCTGTTGGCGGCCAGGCGCGTGCCCAGGGTGTCGAGCCAGCTGTCGATCAGCGGGTCTTCGAGCAGGTAATCGTAGTGGCGCAGCTGCGCCAGCATCATCGAGCCGTATTCGCGCTGCTTGGCCGGCGTCAGCAGTTCCGCGGCCGAGGACCCGATGTCCGGCAGTTTGTTTTCCTGCGCGCTCGCGCAGACGCTGGCGAGGGCGAAGGTGACAGCGGCGGTGAGCAGGGCGATGCGGCGCAAGCGGAATTCCTTGGGGCGAGCGGGCGGTGCGGAGCCGGCGGTGTTGCGGCCGGCTGCTTGGATCGAGGATCTGAACTAACGCATGAAACGGCGAAACGGGTGAACCGGTTGGACGCGGCGGCGAACCCGGGCATGCGGCGCAGGCGTTGGCAGGATGCAGGCCGGCGCGATCGGTGGCGTGAACATGCCGTTAATCCCGCCCCCAGGCTTGCCCCGGGCCGCCCGCCGGCCCTGCTGCGCGCACCCGACGCCGGCGTATTGCGCGGCAACGGACTGCGTTCCACCCACGCGCTTTAAACTGCCCGAACGCGCGCCCATATTCGACCGCGAATCCACCCGTAAGTTTCAGGCAGGAGAACCGTTTTGAGCGACACCGCCCCCCAGACGCCTTCGATCGTGATCTATACCACCGCGATCTGCCCGTATTGCGTCGCCGCGAAGAATTTCCTCAAGAGCAAAGGCCAGACCTGGAGCGAGGTACGCATCGATCTGGACCCGGCCGAGCGCGAGAAAATGGTCGCCACGACCAAGCGCACCAGCGTGCCGCAGATCTTCATCGGCGACACCCATGTCGGCGGCTACGACGACATGATGGCGCTGCATCGCGCCGGCGGGCTGGAACCTTTATTGGCAGGCGCGGCATGAGCGGCGCCGAGGACAGCGGCGAAAAAGACCGCGTCGCCGAGTTCACCGCATTTCGCAAGCGCATGAACGAACGCATATTGGCTGAGCCGAACCAGGTCGTGCGCCGTTTCTTCGCGCTCGATACCCAGACTTACCAGCCCGGCGCGCTGGACGTGAAGACCAAGGAATTGCTCGGCCTGGTCGCATCGATGGTGCTGCGCTGCGACGATTGCATCAGCTACCACGTCGCCCAGTGCAAGGAAGCCGGGGTCAATCGCGACGAAATGTTCGAAGCGTTTTCGGTGGGATTGGTGGTCGGCGGTTCGATCGTGATCCCGCACATGCGCCGCGCGGTGGATTTCCTCGACAAGCTCGAACAGGGCGAAGCGGCCGCGCCGGCCGGGCACGACCACGGCTGAACGGCCTTTGCGCGGTCGCGACGCAAGCCGCGACCGCGCACCTCACCGACGACCTGGGCGGCAGGCCGCGCCTGCCGGGGCTGATGGCCGCCCGGACCTGTCCGGATCGCACCCGCGGCTGCGCCGAATCGGGCCGATCGAGCGCCGGCGGGGCCGGTTCAGTACGTCTGCGCATGCAGGGGGGAGCCGCTTCCGGCATAATTAGGGGGCTAACGCTCACACTTTTGCGCGCCGCGCCCTCGGCGCGCGCCGCCCTAACGCTGGAAGAATTCCCTCATGACGCAAACCATTACGGTCATCCGTGGCGACGGTATCGGCCCCGAGATCATGGACGCCACCCTGCACGTGCTCGACGCGATGAACCTCGGTCTGAGCTACGAGTTCGCCGACGCCGGTCTGGTCGCGCTGGAAAAGCACGGCGAGCTGTTGCCGGCGGCGACGATGGATTCGATCCGCAAGACCCGCGTCGCGCTCAAGAGCCCGCTGACCACGCCGGTCGGCGAGGGCTTCAGCTCGATCAACGTCGAACTGCGCAAGCGCTTCGACCTGTACGCCAACGTGCGTCCGGCCAAGTCGTTCCCGAACACCAAGTCGCGCTTCCCGAGCGGCGTTGACCTGATCACCGTGCGCGAGAACACCGAAGGCGCCTACATCGGCGAAGGCCAGTCGCTGTCGGAAGACGGCGAGACCGCGCTGCTGACCCAGAAGATCACCCGCCGCGGCTCCGAGCGCATCGTACGCTACGCCTTCGACCTGGCCCGCAAGACCGGCCGCAAGAAGGTCACCGTGGTGCACAAGGCCAACATCCTGAAATCGACCTCGGGCCTGTTCCTGAAGACCGCGCGCGAAGTGGCGCAGCAGTATCCGGACATCCAGTGCAACGAGATGATCGTGGACAACACCTGCATGCAGCTGGTGATGCGTCCGGAGCAGTTCGACATCATCGTCACCACCAACCTGTTCGGCGACATCATCTCCGACCTGTGCGCCGGCCTCGTCGGCGGCCTGGGCCTGGCGCCGGGTGCGAACATCGGCACCGACGCGGCGATCTTCGAAGCCGTGCACGGCTCGGCGCCGGACATCGCCGGCAAGGGCATCGCCAATCCCTGCGCTTTGCTGCTGGGCGCGGCGCAGATGCTCGACCACCTCGGCCAGCCGGAGAAGGCGACCAAGCTGCGCGAAGCCATCATCGCCACGCTGGAAGCCAAGGATTCGCTGACCCCGGACCTGGGCGGCGAGGGCAACACGATGTCGTTCGCCAAGGCGATCGCGAGCCGCGCGGCGGCATAAGCGGCGCCCGGCAGGGCGCGATTAGCCCGATCCGATCGACGACGGGGCGCCAGCAGGCGCCCCGTTTCGTTTTTGCGAGCCGGCGCACGGCCTGCGCGGTACGAGCGGCCAGGTGGCGAGGCCGCGATGCGGGGCCGGTGCTAGGCTCGGCGGCGAAGTTCGGCAGGACGCCGTCCACTGCTCGAATGGCCGTCGATGCACGTCCGCGTGCTGCATCGCGACGGTTCCCTCGCGGCGGCCATCTCGCATTGAGGTATCGATGAAGACCAGGGAAATGAAGGTCAAGGCGCTCGCACTGTTGGCGTTGGCATTGTTCAGCGCCGCCGGCACGGTCGCCGCGATTCCGAAGCCGGGCACCTGCACCGCGGCGAACCAGGGCCAACGGGTAACGGAAACCGCGCCCAACGGCAGCTCGCGGATTTATCTGTGCGACGACAATGTGTGGCAGCTGTACGCGATCTGCGACAACCGCGGCCGCTGCACGATCGTGATCTGAGCGCGCGCGGCAGCGCCCGGGCGAACCAGCCTGGGCCGTCGCGGGGTTTGGACGGGGCGCCTTCGGGCGCCCTGTTTCGTTTGTGGGGACTTCGATCGCGCGCGCCGGACTTGTCGGCGCGGTTGGGCGGGTTTTTTTTCAGAATGCCGAGGTTCGCGGCGTCGTGGTCCTGGTCGCGGGCCCTGAGCAGGCTCGGGATGGCGGGCAGCCCGGCGGGAGGGCCGGCTCGTTCAGTTTCAATGCCCTGGCGCTGCCGCGAGGCCTCTGTGGGAGGGAGCTTCAGCCCCTACGCTTTCCGGCCCGAACGCCGAGAACCGCAAGACAAGCGCCGGGGCTGAAGCTCCCTCCCACAAGAAACCCGCAGCCTCCCCCACACTGCATTCCACCCCCGGCACTCGACACACGCCATGCTGCACTGCAAAATCGCACGGTTTTCGAATCCATTCGGATGAAGCGATGAATCAACCGTCCCAGTCCGGCGCGCCCCTGTCCCCGAGCGGGCTCGCGCTGACCCCGCTGCTGCTGTTCCTGGCGCTGTTCTTCGGCGCCGGGCTGTATTTCACCGCGCAGGGCGATGCGATGGGGTTCTACCAACTGCACGCGCCGGTGGCGATCCTGCCGGCGCTGGCGTTGGCGGCGTTCATCGCCTGGCGGCGCGGGATCAAGCCGCTGGAGACGTTGCTCAACGGCATGGGCGATCACAACGTCGTGCTGATGTGCCTGATCTTTCTGCTGGCCGGCGGTTTCGTCGAAGTGTCCAAGGCGATCGGCGCGGTCGATGCGATCGTCTCGCTCGGCGTCGGCAACGTGCATCCGGCCTTGTTGTTGCCGGCGTTGTTCGTGGTCGCCGGTTTCATCTCGATGTCGCTGGGCACGTCCATGGGCACCATCGCCGCGGTCGCGCCGATCGCGCTGGGCGTGTCGGACGCGTCCGGCCTGGATCGCGCGCTGGTGCTCGGCGCGGTGATCGGCGGGGCGACCTTCGGCGACAACCTGTCGGTGATCTCCGACACCGCCATCGTCGCCAGCCGCACCCAGGGCTGCACGATGCGGGAGAAATTCCGCGAGAACCTCAAGCTGGCGCTGCCGGCTGCGTTGGGCACGCTGGTATTGCTGGGTTTCCTGGGCGAAACCGCGCCGGTGCAGACGCCCGATCCGGTGTCGCCATGGCTGATCCTGCCGTATCTGGTCGTGCTCGGCCTGGCCATCGCCGGCATCGACGTGATCATCGTACTCAGCATCGGCCTGATCATCGCCGGACTGTTCGGCGTGTTCTTCGCGGAGGACTTCGGTTTCGCCGCCTACACCACGCATATCTGGGACGGTTTCGAGAGCATGGTGGAGATCACCTTGCTGTCGCTGCTGGTCGGCGGCCTGGGCGCGCTGATGAAAGCCGCCGGCGGACTGGCGTGGCTGGCGCGGGTGATCGGCAAGTTCGCGCGCGGCCATCGCAGCCGGCGCGCGGGCGAAATCAGCATCGCCGCGTTGTCGGCGACCACCGATGTGTTCACCGCGAACAACACCGTGGCGATCCTGATCAGCGGCGGCCTGGCGCGCGATGTGGCGCAACAGCACGACGTGCCGCCGGCGCGCGCGGCCAGCGTGCTCGACATCTTCGCCTGCGTGACTCAGGGCGTGCTGCCGTACGGCGCGCAGATTCTGTTGGCGGCGTCGCTGAGCAAGGTCTCGCCGTTGGAACTGGTCGGCAACGTGCATTACAGCTGGTTGCTGGGCGGGGTGACGATCATGGCGATGCTTTGGCCTTCGCGGAAGCGCAAGCAGGCCGAGGCGGTTGCGGCGGTGAATTGAATGTTCGCGTAAGCGCGAATGCTCCTTGCGAATTGATGCAAGAACAAAAAAGCCCGGCATCGCCGGGCTTTTTCTGTCAACGCGGCCGCGCTACTTGCGCCCGGGCTTAGGCCCATCGATCAACAACGCCTGCCCCGGCTTCAACACCGTCTTCGCATTCAAGCCATTGAGCTTGAGCAGATCCGCCGCGCGCACGCCGTAGCGCTTGGCGATGGTCCATGCGTTCTCGCCGCGGCCGACGGTGTGGCGTCGCGGCGCGGCGGCGACGTTCTTGCCGGCTTTGGTTTTCTTGCCGCTGCTGTCGGAAGCGTCGGGCGCTTCGGCCGATCCGGAAGTGGAGGCCACTTCGCTTGACGCCAATGTAGTGGAGAACACCTTCGCGCCCACATTCGCATCGCTGCCCGCGGCCGCGCTCGGAAACAATTCGCCGCCCGCGAGCGCGAGCCCGGACGCGCCCGAGCCGGGCGTACCGATCGCGCTGGCGGCCACCGCCAGCAGCGGCGCGCGCTGGCCGCCAGGGCGGACGATGCGGCCGTTGTCGAACACCGGGTTCAGACGCAGCAACTGCGCCGAGTCCTGATCGGTGCGCGCGGCCCATTCGCCGATGCTGTCGATCTCCGCCGGCACCGTCACCGCGGCCAGGCGCGGCACCGGCCGGTCCAGCGCGCTGAGCCATTCGGCGCGGTCGTCGGCCTGCTCCATCAGGCACGACAGGGCGTGCAGCTTGCGCACGTAGGCGGTGGTGATGTCGGACAGGCCGGTGAGGTCGTCGTGGCGGGTGGCGGCGATGCTCTGGCCGCCGCGCTTGACCGCGTTGAGCACGCGGTACTCGCCGGCGTTGTAGGCCATCACCGTCAGCCGCCAGTCGCCGCCGAACATGCCGTGCAGGGTTTTCAGGTAACGCACCGCGGCCTGGGTGGATTCCACCGGCGACAGGCGGCCGTCGTAGCCCTCGCGCATCGGCACGCGATGGTTGCGCGCGGTCATCGCGATCATCTGCCACAGCCCGGCCGGGCCGCTGGCGCTGCGCGCGCCGGGGCGGTAGCCGCTTTCGACGAACGGGATCAGCGCGTATTCGGTCGGCAGGCTGGCTTCGCGCAGGGCATCGACCACGTAGCCGAACAGCGGCAAAAGGTCGTCGTCCTTGGCCGCCAGGCGCTTGGGCGCGGTGGCGAAGTGCTGGCGCCAGCGGCTGCTGACCCCGGGTTCGCAGGTCTTGTCGGCCAGGCCGTCGCGGAAGCGCTGGTAGATGTCGCGGCCGTTGCGGGTCGGGCCGGTGTCGTTGGCCGGGTCGGCGGCCGGCGGCGCCACCAGCTGGGCGGCGTCGGCCGCCAGCGCCGGCGCGGACAGGGCGGCGCTCAGGCACAGGCAGGCGGCCAGGGCCGCGTGCAGCGGCCGGCGCGAGGCCGCCCGGGCCGGGGCGCGCGCCGGTCTCACGCGCGGAACCCGTCCTTCCAGCGCCGCAGTTCGGCGAAGGTCTCGACCTCGTCGGCCGGCTCGCGGCCCAGGCGGTGGGCGATCGCGCGGATCACTCCCGGCTGGCGCGTGCGCAGGAACGGGTTGGTCTGGCGTTCTTCCGCGATCGAGCTGGGCAGGGTGGGGCGTCCGGCGTTGCGCATGGCCTGGGCCTGTTCGGTACGGCGTTGCAGCGCCGGGTTGTCGGGTTCGACCACGCGCGCGAAGGCGGCGTTGGACAGGGTGTATTCGTGGCCGCAGCAGACCCGGGTGTCGTCCGGCAGGGCCGCCAGACGGGTCAGCGAGGCCAGCATCTGGGCGGGCGTACCTTCGAACAGGCGGCCACAGCCCAGGCTGAACAAGGTGTCGCCGCTGAACACGATGCGGTCGGTCGCGCGGCCGCCGCGCTCCAGGTAATAGGCGATATGGCTGCGGGTGTGGCCGGGCACGGCCAGCACGTCCAGGGTCCAGCCATCGACGTGGATCTTGACCCCGTCGCCGACCTGGGCGGTGGCGCTGGCGATGCGGCCGTCGTCGGGGGCGAACACCGGGATGTTCGGCCAACGCTCGCGCAGCGCCGGGGTGGCGCCGATGTGGTCGTCGTGGTGGTGGGTCAGCAGGATCCCGACCGGGCGCAGGCCGTGCGCGGCCGCAGCCAGGACCGGGGCGGCGTCGCCCGGATCGACGATCAGCGCGGCTTCGTCGTCGCCGGACAAGGCCCAGATGTAGTTGTCGCTGAGGGCGGGCAGGGCGAGCAACCGCATTGTGAGGACTCCTGGCTGTCGCCCCGCGGGCGGGCCGCTTGGCAGTAGGCTGGTTGCTCCGGGCTGGGATCGGAATCGCTGCGGCCGCGACAGGACTATGCTCTGGCCCTGGCTTTGCCGATTCCCGAATCCCGGCCCCATACCGAGACGCGACCATGCCCGCCCTGTCCCACGGCCGTCAACCCGATCACGATTCCAGCCCGGCCCTGCGCTGGTTCGGCGAGGTGCCCGGCCATGGCCTGCTGGACGTGGAAGCCGCGGCCATGGCGCCGGTGCTGGCGGCCAGCCCGAGCCTGCCCTGGGCCTGGTTCGGGGTCGCCGCGGCCTCGCCGCCGCCGGGCCGGGGCGTGGCCCTGCGCCGCAGCCGCGACGGCTTCGACGGCCCGCTGCGCTGCCGCCTGCCGCTGCCGCTGGCCAGCGAAGGCTTCGGCGCGGTGCTGCTGCAGCACGTGTTCGACGACGGCGCCGATCCGCAGCCGCTGCTCAGCGAATGCGCGCGCATCCTCGCCCCGGGCGGACGCCTGTGGCTGGCCACGCTCAACCCCTGGAGCCCGTACCGCCTGCGCTGGGCGCGCAGCGGCCTGATCGCCCGCGACGCCGGCCACTGGCAGGCGATGCTGCGCGCCTCGGGCTTCGCCTCCGATCCGGTCAGCCTGCAGTGGCTGGGCCCGCGCTGGCGGGTCGCTCACGGCGAAGCCGGGATCGGCGCGGCCGACGTGGTCCGCGCCGGTGTGGCTTTGAGCCTGACCAAGCGCGTGCACGCCGCGATTCCGCCCTCGCGCCTGCAGCAACTGCGCTGGCAGACCGGTCTGGTCCCGCGCGACGCCGCCGCCCATCGCGGCGCCAGCGCCGCGCGCAACGACGATAAGCAGCGATAATGCCCGGCCGTTTCACTGAGTAGTCGTTGCGTGAGCCCAACCAACCAAGGCGCAGACAAAACCGTAGACATCCACACCGACGGCGCCTGCCTCGGCAATCCCGGCCCCGGCGGCTGGGCCGCGCTGCTGCGCTACAAGAGCCATGAGCGCGAACTGTCGGGCGGCGAGCCGGACACCACCAACAACCGCATGGAGCTGATGGGCGCGATCATGGGCCTGGAAGCGCTCAGCGAGCCGTGCACGGTAGTGCTGACCACCGACTCGCAGTACGTGCGCAAGGGCATCACCGAATGGATCGGCAACTGGGCGCGGCGCGGCTGGAAAACCGCCGGTGGCGACCCGGTGAAGAACCGCGACCTGTGGGAACGCCTGCACGCGGCCAGCCAGCGTCATCAGATCGAGTGGAAGTGGGTCAAGGGACACTCGGGCAATCCGGAGAACGAGCGCGTGGATACCTTGGCGCGGGTGCAAGCGGAGCGGCTCAGGCCCTATCGGCCCTGAGCCTGGAAACGAGTTCATGGAGCGAGGAGTGAGAAACGAATAAAAGCACTCGCGATCGCCGCCTTTACTCACTCCTCACTCCTCTCCACTCACTCCTGGCTACAATCACGACATGCGTCAAATCATCCTAGACACCGAAACCACCGGCCTGAGCTGGGAGCGCGGCAACCGGGTGGTCGAAATCGGCTGCGTCGAGTTCATCGAGCGCCGTCCGACCGGTCGCCACTTCCACAAGTACGTCAAGCCCGACTGCGACTTCGAAGCCGGCGCGCAGGAAGTCACCGGCCTGTCGCTGGAGCGGCTGGCCAACGAGCCGCGCATGGAAGAGGTGGTCGAGGAATTCCTGGAGTTCATCCGGGGCGCCGAGTTGATCATCCACAACGCGGCTTTCGACGTCGGCTTCCTCAACAACGAGCTGTCGATCTGCGGCGCGCAGTACGGCAAGCTGGCCGATCACGTTCCCAACATCGAAGACTCGCTGCAGCTGGCGCGCCAGCGCTATCCGGGCCAGCGCAATTCGCTGGACGCCTTGTGCAAACGCCTGGGCGTGGACAACTCGCACCGCCAGTTGCACGGCGCGCTGCTCGACGCCCAGTTGCTGGGCGAGGTCTATATCGGCCTGACCTCGGGCCAGGAAGAAATCGGCTTCGGCGATCCGTCCGCCGCCGCCCAGCAGAAGAAGCTCGACATCCAGGTCGATCTGAGCGCGCCGCGTCCGCGCGTGATCGTGCTGGCCGATGAAATGGCCGCGCACCAGGCGCGGCTGGAGAAGCTGCGCAAGAAGGCCGGCAAGTGCGTATGGGATTTGTCCGAGCCGCTGGAAACCGCGCAGGCCGTCGAGGCCTGAGTCCGCGCGCCGGCCGTCGCGGTGTGTGGCTGCGGCTTGCGCCGCTCCTGGCCAGCGTCGCGAGAGGCTCAGCGCCTCAGTGGCTGCGCACCAGCACCACGGTGACGTTGTCCGAGCCGCCGCCGTCCAGGGCCGCGGCGACCAGCGAGTCCACGCATTCCTGCGCGCTGCAGTCGTTGTGCGCCAACACCCGGGCGATGCTGCGATCGTCCACTTCCTCGGTCAGCCCGTCGCTGCACAGCAGCAGCTGCATGCCCGGACGCAGTTCGCCGGTCATGGTCTCGACGTTGAGGTTGCGCGGGTCGGTCACGCCCAGCGCCTGGGTGACGACGTTGCGGTGCGGATGGCTGCGCGCCTGCTCGTGGGTGATCGCGCCGTTGGCGATCAGCTCCTGCACGTAGCTGTGGTCCTGCGACAACTGCGCCAGATGGCCGTCGCGCCACAGGTACACGCGGCTGTCGCCGACCCAGGCCACTTCGAAGCGGTTGCCGTTGATGCGCGCGGCGACCACGGTGGTGCCCATCGGCAGCGCGTCGTTGCGGCGGCGCGAGGTGCGGATGATCTCCTCGTCGGCGATCCGGATCGCCTGCGCCAGCGCGGTGCCGTTGCGGACCTCGCGGACGATGGCCTCGCGCGCCAACGCGCTGGCGACCTCGCCGTATTCGTGACCGCCCATGCCGTCGGCGACCAGCCACAGGCCGAGTTCGCTGTCACCGTAATAGGTGTCTTCGTTGAGTTCGCGGCGCAGGCCGACGTGCGTGAGGTGTCCGAATTCGATCATCTGCCGGTCATGCCATTCGCGTCGTCGGGTGTGCCATTGCTGAAAACGGAATCATCGCGACCGAGCGGCCGTGTGGCAAGAAAGCGTGATCCCTGCACGGCTTCATGCATGAGCGCCGATGAAGACCGCGTGTGCGCCAGGTTGCTTGCGCGACGGTCGCGGTCCATCGATAAAGCCCTCGCCCCTGTGCGGATCGGTGTCGCCGTGGATCGAGACTCGCCCACCGCGCCCAAACCGCCGATGAAGGAGCGTGCGCGAGGCTTGTCCGGATTGCTCAGTCGAAAACGAAGCGCGGCCGCATGGCGCGATGCGCTGCGCTCCCGGCCGGCGTCCGGCCCGGGCGCAGTCGGGCGCGCCACGGCAAAACGCGAAAAACACAACGGGCCCACGAGGGGCCCGTTGTGCGTATCTGGCGGAGAGGGGGGGATTCGAACCCCCGGTACGCTATAAACGTACGCCTGATTTCGAGTCAGGTACATTCAACCACTCTGCCACCTCTCCGGGTGCAGTGAGCCGCAAATGATACGGGGTGGCGCGGCCGACCACAAGCGGCCGCCGCCGGGTTTCCGGCGCGTGCGCCCGCCGATCCGCCCGGCCGCGGCCAAGCCCGCGCGCGCGGCTCGGGGCTACACTAATCGCCCCCTTCGCAAACCACGGTCGCGCCCCATGTCCGAAATCCTGGTCCCGGTGTCCTTTGGCGAACTGCTGGACAAGATCTCGATCCTGCAGATCAAGTCCGAGCGCATGAGCGACGAAGCCAAACTGGCCAACGTGCGCAACGAGCTGACCGCGCTGGAGCGGACCTGGATGGCGCATCCGGCCGCCGGCAGCGACATCGTCCGCCTGCGCGCCGAGCTCAAGGCCGTCAACGAGCGCCTGTGGGTAATCGAGGACGACATCCGCATCAAGGAAAAGGCGCAGGAGTTCGACGCCGAATTCATCCGCCTGGCGCGCTCGGTCTATGTCGAGAACGACGTGCGCGCCCGGGTCAAGAAAGAGATCAACCTGGCGCTGGGCTCGACCTACGTGGAAGAGAAGTCCTACCAGGACTACGGCACCGGCGCGTTCTGACCAACCTCGCCGACGTAGCCTCCAGCCGTATGGCCGATTCCAGACCGCGCCCCGCCGGCGCCTGGCTGTACGACGATCTGCTCGCCTGGCTGTGCCCGGGCGGGCTGTTGCTGACCGCGCTGGCGCTGCGTTATCCGGCCGGCCTGCATCTGCTGCGCGAACAGGCGCCGGAACTGACCCTGCCGACGTGGTTCGCCGGCGCCTACGCCCTGGGCCTGGCGCTCAGCCCGATCGGACGCGTGGTGTACGGCGTCGCGCAAGGCATCGTCTGGCCGCGCTTGCGCGGAGCCTGGGCGCCGGCGATCGCTTTCCTGTCCGATCGGCTGCAACGCAGCGAAGGCCTGATCCTGCCCAGCGCCGCGCAGATGTCGACGTCGGTGTTCCACGATGTCGACCGGCGCATGCGCGAATATCTGGAAGCCGCCGATCCGTCCTCGCGCAACACCCTCAATCGCATGAAAGTGCTGTGCAGCCTGTCGTGCAACGCGGCCGCGGCGAGTCTGGTGTTCGTGACGGTGGAAGCGCTGACCGGCCGTCTGGCCGGTTGGCGCGGCGGCGAGGTTGCGGTCGCGGCGTTCGTGATCATGCTGGCGCTGATCGCGGCGGTCTATCGCGAGCGCCGCCGGCAACGCACGCAGTTGTCGATCTGGCGGCGCCTGCAGATACAGGTCGAGGGCGGCTGAGTTTCGCCCCGCCGGGGCGGCGCGACGATTTAAATCGGGTAGGGTGGATATGTGTCCGCTTCGCCGACCCACCGCACTTGAGCATGCGATGACCCCGATACCCTTCCAGCAACGGCGCCGCCAGTCGTTGTTGAACGAAGACTATTATCTGTTCTACAGCGAACATGTCCGCACTCACACGATGGCGGACATCGAGCACGCGCTGCTCCACGGCGAGTTGTCGGATGAGATGCGCTGGCTCGAATACCGCCGCAAGGCCGATGAACTGTACGAAATGATGGTGCGCGACTACACCGCGGGCCAGCCGATCGATGAGTTTCGCGAACGGCTCGGCGCCGTCGTCGCGGCCTACCAGGATGCGGCTCATTTCAACCGCATCTTCGAAAACGAACCGGCGATGCCGCTGTTCGACTTCCGTTACAAGGACGACTACGTACGCGTGGTGGATCTGGTGTCGCTGCCGATTGTTCTGCATCGCGAAGACCTGATCCCCGCCGTGCATTCCTTGTTCAAGGGCGGCGCCCCGGACGAAAACGATGCCTTGATCGAGGACCTGCTGGGCAAGTACCTGCCCGATCGGCCGTATCTGGAGGACAGCTATCAGCCGGTGCCCTACGGCATCTTGCTCGATGCGACCGCGCAAACGCCGATGGAGGAAAAGCAGGAAGACATCGGATTGTTTCTGGATGCGTGGTATCCGGCCATGCAGGGCGTGGGCTGGTACGACTGCCACAAGCATCAGTCGCTGGACGGCGCCGGCGGTCATTTCGGCTATTGGAGCTTCGAGGCGACGGCGGTGGCGTATCTGTACGAGGTGGACGACACGCCGTTCCGCGAGCATCCGCACTACCCGAAGGATCTGGCCGATTTCGCGCGCTCGATGCCGCGCGCGAAGATTTGACGGCATTGGCCCGCATTACGCCGTAGCGCCGCTTCGCCTCCAGTCCGGCCGAACGCGCTCAGGTCGAGGTTTGATCCGCCTCGGCGCGCTCGTACAACACCGCATGCAATTCATCGGGCTTGGTCGCCGGGTCCGGCGAGGCCAGTTCCTCCCAGGATCGGTTCGTGACGGCGATACCGATTTCGTCGAACCGATCGGCATGCTCGGCGAAGGCTTCGTCGTCGTCGAACACGCGATCGCCGATCAGCGCTTCGACCAGGCCGCGGCCCTGCAGCAGCGCGAACTGTCCTTCGTTGTCGTACTTGACGATCGCCGCGTCCGCCATCGCCGCGCCTTCGGGGCCGTGCCAGTAGCCGAACAGATTGCTTTCCTCGTCCTCGACGAAAAAGCTGATCAAGGCGCAGACCTGCTCGGTCGCGACGATGCCGGCGGCGATCGAGGGATCGTCGAGTTCGTCCTGGCTCATGTAGCTGCCGGGATTGAGCAGCGTCGGCGCGTCGTCGGGCGCGAGCAGGCGGCAGCCGAGTTCGGACAGCGCTTCGTCCAGGCCGTCGTCCTGCGCGGCGTTCAATCGCAGCAGCGCGGCCAGATCGGCCGGCGGCGGGCCGTATTCGTCGTCGGGGATTCCCAGGGGCATTGCGGGCCTCGTTTTGGTGGGTGTCGTGGTGAGTCTGGCGTCAACTCGTTGCGCGCAAGCGATCGCGCACGTCCATCAGCGCGAAGCCGGCAGGTCGAGCCCGCGCCGGACTTATTCTCAAACGGCCGGATGATCGGCCACGTAGCGCTCGAACGCGGCGATGCCGTCGTCGACGGTGATCAGATCCATGACCCCATCGTGTTCGATCTTGGTGCCCCAGGCGATCTCGCTCGCCGACTTGCCTAGATACTTGCGCGCGGCGTCGTCGTAGCGGTCGGCGCAGTAGCGCAGATCGCTGTAGGGGCCGCTGCGCACCGGGTTGCTAGCCGCGTGCAGGCCCAGCACCTTGGTGCCCATGGCGTTGGCGATGTGCATCGGGCCCGAGTCGGGCGTCATCAGCAACTGGCCGCGCTCCAGCAGCGCCGGCAGTTGCTTCAGCGTGTCCTTGCCGACCAGGTCCAGGGCCGGGTGCTTCATCGCGGCGACAATCGCATCGGTGGTGTCGCGTTCGAGCTGGCTGCGCCCGCCGCACATCACCACGCGCCAGCCGCGCTGGGCGGCGTGGTCGGCGACCGCGGCGTAGCGTTCGGGCCGCCAGTTGCGCAGGGTGTGGCTGGAACACGGCGAAATCAGCAAAGTCGGCACAGTGTCGAGCGGCCATTGCGCGCGCGCCCATTCGCGCGCGTCCTCGGGCACCGGCAGGTCCCAGATCACTTCGGTCTGGCGCAGGCCCAGCGGCTCGCAGAAGCTGCCGATCGCATCGAGCACATGGATGCCCGGGCGGTCGGGAATGCGCTCGTTGACGAACAGGCCGTGCAGATCCTTCGAACGCGAGCGGTCGTAGCCGACCCGGCGCTCGGCCGGGATGAACGCCGACAGCAGGTTGGCGCGCGCCGCCACCTGCATTTGCAGCAGCACGTCGAAGCGCCCGCCCGGCAGCGGCCGTTCTTGCAGGACGCGGCGCAGGGCGCGCATGCCGGCCAGGCCGCTTTTCTTGTCGTATTCGAGGAAATCCACGCCTTCCAGGCCTTCCAGCAGGCGCCGCTCGCCCTTGCCGATCACCCAGGTGATCGAGGCCTGCGGCCGCGCCGCGCGCAAGGTGCGCACCAGCGGCACGACGTGGGTGACATCGCCCAGCGCCGACAGGCGCAGCAGGCAGATCGCGGGGGAGGCGCTGAGGGACGATTGGGCCACGTGACTTGTTAGACTCCGGCGGATGACGGGTTATGACGCCGCTGAGGGATTGACGCCGTACCGCGACGATAGCGGTTACGGCGCGATTCTGTTCGACCGCCAGCGGGTGCAGCAAGCCGTGCCGGAGTGGTTCTCGCCCGCGCACTGGGGCGAAAAGGCGCGTCCGGTGGACAGCGGCGGCCGCGGCGGCGCCTGGTTCGTCGATGCGCCGTTCGGCCAGGCCGTACTGCGGCGCTATCTGCGCGGCGGGCTGGTGGCGCGCTTCAACCGCGACCGCTATTGGTGGCGCGGCGCCAATCTCACCCGCAGCTTCGCCGAGTTCCGCCTGACCCGCCAGGTCGCGCGCAAGGGCCTGCCGGTGCCGATGCCGATCGCCGCCTGGTACCGCCGCGACGGCCTGCATTACTACGCCGCGATCCTGATCGAGCGCCTCAACGACGTGCGCTCGCTGGCCGACCGCGCCGCGGTCGCCGGCGACGGCGCGCCGTGGGAGGAGACCGGCCGGCTGATCGCGCGCTGCCACCGCGCCGGCCTGGACCACGCCGACCTCAACGCGACCAATCTGCTGTTCGACACCGCCGGCCGCGGCTGGGTGATCGATCTGGACCGCGGCGCGATCCGCATTCCGGCCACCGCCTGGCGCGAACGCAACCTGGCCCGGCTCAAGCGCTCGCTGCTGAAATTGCGCGGCTCGCGCAGCCCGGCCGAGGTCGAGCGCGACTTCGCTCGCCTGCGCGCGGCCTATGA
Organism: Lysobacter sp. TAB13; assembly: GCF_052113885.1. Lineage (NCBI taxonomy): Bacteria > Pseudomonadati > Pseudomonadota > Gammaproteobacteria > Lysobacterales > Lysobacteraceae > Lysobacter > Lysobacter sp. TAB13. The sequence continues at coordinate 33,770 of NZ_JBFRDR010000031.1, forward strand.
CCGCGCCTGGGAACGTGGTTACTAGTAAGACTTACCAGCGTTCGAAAGGGGACGGAATGACTTGGCGGCTGCGTCTGCACGGTGTCGGCAATGCGTCGGCGGTGGAACTGGGTTCGGCGATGGCGACCCTGGAGCGCGACGGCGAGCCCTGGCTGACCGTCGACTGCGGCGGCGAAGGCCTGACCGCCTTCCTCGCTCATTACGGGCGCATGCCCGAGGCGCTGTTCCTCACCCACACCCACATGGACCACATCGCCGGCTTCGAGCGGCTGTTCGTGGCGCATTACTTCGACCAGGCCCGGCGCGGCAAGCCGAAGCTGTACATCCCCGCGCCGATCGTGCCGCTGCTGCAGCAGCGCGTGGCCGATTACCCCAACGTGCTGGCCGAGGGCGGGGTGAATTTCTGGGACGCGTTCCAGCTGATCCCGGTCAGCGGCCATTTCTGGCATCGCGGCCTGCGCATGGAAGTGTTCGCCACCCGCCATCACTGGCCCGACACCGCCTTCGGCCTGCGCCTGCGCGGCAGCGCGGTGTGGACCGGCGACACCCGGCCGATTCCCGAGGCGCTGGCCAAATACGCCGACCAAGGCGAGCTGATCGCCCACGACTGCGCCCTGCACGGCAACCCCTCGCACAGCGGCATCGAGGACCTGGAGCGCGAATACCCGCGCGAACTGCTGAACCGGTGCCTGCTTTACCACTACGGCAGCCGCGAGGAAGGCGACGCGCTGGCCGCGCGGGGGTATCGTGTCGGCAGGCCCGGCGAGGTCGTGGATCTCGCCGAACCCACCGCCCAGCAGGTGCGCATTGCTTGAGAATCCGCGCTTGAGGGCATCCGATTGAGAGCCGTCGATTGAGAGCCTTCGCGTGAACGCCGTCCCCGGTCTGCCGCCTTCGTCCTTGCCGCTGGATCGGCACGGCAGGCCGCTGCGCGACCTGCGTTTGTCGGTGATCGAGGCCTGCAACTTCCGCTGCCCCTACTGCATGCCGGCCGAGCGCGTGGCGGACGACTACGGCCTGGACGCGGCGGCGCGGCTGAGCTTCGAGGAAATCGAGACTCTGGTGCGCGGTTTCGTCCGCATCGGCGTGACCAAGCTGCGCTTGACCGGCGGCGAACCCCTGCTGCGCAAGCGCCTGCCCGAGCTGATCGAACGGCTGGCGCGGATCGACGGCCTGGACGATCTGGCCCTGACCACCAACGGCTCGCTGCTCGCGCGCCAGGCCCGCGCCCTGCGCGCGGCCGGCCTGCGGCGCCTGACCGTGAGCCTGGACGCGCTGGACCCGGACCTGTTCCGGCGCCTGTCCGGCGGCCGCGGCGAAATCGCCGATGTGTTGGCCGGCATCGCGGCGGCGCAGGACGCGGGCTTTGATTCGCTGAAGATCAACTGCGTGATCCAGCGCGGCGTCAACGAAGACCAGGTGTTGCCGCTGGCCGAGCATTTTCGCGGCAGCGGTCACGTGTTGCGTTTCATCGAATACATGGACGTGGGCAACTGCAACGGCTGGAGCGAGCAGGGCGTGGTGACCTCGCAGGAACTGCGCGACCGCCTGCACGCGCGCTGGCCCATGCGTGCGCTCGACGCCAACTACCGCGGCGAAGTCGCCTCGCGCTACGCCTATCTCGACGGCCGCGGCGAAATCGGCTTCGTGTCCTCGATCAGCGCGCCGTTCTGCGGCGACTGCCACCGCTCGCGCGTATCCGCCGACGGCCGCCTTTACACCTGTTTGTTCGCCGCCGAAGGCACCGACCTGCGGCCCGCGCTCGCCCACGGCGAAGCCGCCTTCGCCCAGCGCCTGGCCGAACTGTGGTCGCGCCGCAACGACCGCTACAGCGAACTGCGCGCGATGGACGCGCCGCGTTCGAAGCGGCATGTGGAAATGTTCTTGATCGGCGGTTGAGCGGTGTGCGTGCGCGATGAATCACCCGCTAGCCCCTCTCCCGTTCACGGGAGAGGGGTTGGGGTGAGGGCTGGGAGCCGTTGCGCCCGCGCCCGCTACCATCGGCTTTCCGTTTAGAACCGACCTTTCCCGCGCATGACGCCCCCAGCATTGGCATCCGACGGTTTCCTGACGATAAGCGCCGCGCTTCCCGTGGCGACGTTGGCGCAGATCGCCGCGCAACCGGAGATCGCCGACGAAAGCGATTCGGACGCAGGCACGCGCAATCTGCTGACTCAACCTTGGTGCCGCGACCTGGCCGCCGTCCTGCGCGAACGCCTGCTCGACGCGCAGGTATTGCAGGCCGACAACGCCGCCGTGCAATGCACGCTGTTCCGCAAGAGCCACGCCACCAACTGGAAGGTCGCCTTGCACCAGGATCTGTCGATTCCGGTCGCGCAGCGCGTCGAACACCCGCAGTTGCAGGCGTGGTCGAACAAAGAAGGCGGCCACTTCGTTCAGCCGCCGATCGCGCTGCTGCAGCGCCTGACAGCGGTGCGTCTGCATGTGGACCCCTGCGGCCCCGGCGACGGCCCGTTGCGCGTGGTTCCCGGCTCGCACCGCCACGGCAAACTGGACGCAGCGCACGCCGCGGCCTTGCGCAAGGAACTCGGGGAGACTGAATGCACCGCGCAGCCCGGCGATCTGCTTATCATGCAACCGTTGCTGCTGCATGCCTCGTCCAAGGCGATCGAACCCTCGGGGCGGCGGCGCGTTCTGCACTTTCTGTTCGGCCCGCACGATCCCGGGTTCGGACTGCGTTGGAGTACCGCGATTTGAAATCCAAGGCTTCCCTGACCCATGTCGATCGCGACGGCCGTCCGGCCATGGTCGATGTGTCGGACAAGACCGTCACCGCGCGCGAAGCGGTCGCGCAATGCCGCGTGCGTTTTCCCGCCGCGGTCGCCGCGCAGCTGCGCGCCAGCGGACTGAAGAGCAAGAAGGGCGCGGTGATCGACACCGCGATCATCGCCGGCACCATGGCGGTCAAGCGCACCCATGAGCTGATTCCGTTCTGCCATCCGCTGCCGATCGACGGCTGCCGTTTTTCCGTCGATTGGGACGGCGACAACGCGCTGATGATCGAATGCGCGGTCAAGACCACTCATCGCACCGGCGTGGAAATGGAAGCGCTGACCGGCGCGACGGTCGCGGCGCTGACGGTGTACGACATGTGCAAGGCCTTGTCGCATGCGATCGTGCTCGGGCCGGCGAAGCTGCTCGGCAAGCGCGGCGGCAAGCGCGACTTCGGCCGCGGCGCGGGGAAGGGCGCATGAGCCGATTGACCGTACTGTATTTCGCCAGCCTGCGCGACGCCGCCGGCGTCGCCAGCGAGTCGGTCGAGGCCGATGCGCGCGACCTGCGAGGGCTGTACGAATCGCTGCGCGCCCGTCACGGCTTCGCGCTGCCGGTCGAGCGCCTGCGGGTGGCCGTGGATGGCGCGTTCGCGCGCTGGGACGAAGCGCCGCGCGCGGGCAGCGAGGTCGCTTTCATTCCGCCGGTTTCGGGAGGCTGAGCGATGCAACGATTCGCCTTGTCCGACGTGCCGTTCGAAATCGCGCCGCTGCGCGAACGCTTGCTCAGCGCGCACGCCGGCGCCTATGCCAGTTTCGAGGGCTGGGTGCGCGATCACCACGGCGGCCGCGTGGTCGCCGGACTGCGCTACGAGAGCTATGCCGCGCTGGCTCAAAACGAGGGCGACAAGATCATGGCGGAGGCGATCGAGCGCTTCGCCATCGTCGATGCGTGTTGCGTGCATCGCGTCGGCGATCTGGCGATCGGCGAACTCGCGGTGTGGGTCGGCGTCAGCGCCGCGCATCGCGACGCGGCCTTCGCCGCTTGCCGTTTCATCATCGATGAAACCAAGGGGCGGGTGCCGATCTGGAAACATGAGCGCTATGCCGACGGGGATGCGGATTGGTTGCATCCAACAGCACCCGCGTAAAACAGGGCCGACTATCCCCATCGAGGCGACAGGCTTCGCGCCCCTTGGAACCTGTTCAAAATCGCTGGTCCGGGTTTCGACCATCCGCTTTTTTTTGCTCGTCATTCCCGCGAAAGCGGGAATCCAGCGACTTCAAACGTTCTCGCACGAAAGGCCCTGGATGTTCGGCTCCGCCGAAGTAAAGCGGAGCCCGCGTTCGCGGGAATGACGAGCCTATTTTCATGAACCCATCTCGCATTTGCGGTAGCTTCGACCTCCCACATCGAACCACCGGAGCCGTCATGTCCCGTGCGCTGTGTCTTTCCTTGCTGCTGTGCGTTGCCTTGCCCGCGGTGTCGGGCGAGATTTTGGTCGGCAACAAAGCCGCCGACACGGTCTGGCGCCTGTCGCTGGACGACGGCCGCAAGCTCGGCGAATTTCCGACCAATCAGGCGCCGCATGAGATCGCGGTCAACCACGCCGGCAGCGTCGCCCTGGTCGCCAATTACGGCGGCGGCGACAAGCCCGGCAACAGTTTGAGCGTGCTCGATCTGCGTAGCGGCGCGGCGCCGCGGATCATCGATCTGGGCCGGCACGGCCGCCCGCACGGCTTGCGCTTCCTGCCCGGCGACCGCGAAGCGCTGGCGACCACCGAGGCATCGCAGCATCTGATCCGCATCGATGTCGCCAGCGGCAAGATCGTCGCCGAGATTCCGCTGGGCGATGGCAAGGGTCACATGGTCGCGATCGCCGCCGACGGCAAGACCGCATATGTGACTAAGGTCGATCGCGGCACTGTCAGCCGCATCGATCTGAGCGACAACACCAAGACGGATGAAGTCGATGCCGGCAAAGGCGCGGAAGGCGTCGCGGTGCGCCCGGGCAGCGGTGAGGTCTGGGTCAGCAATCGCGAGGCCGGCACGGTGACCGTGCACGATCCGCGCACGCTGGCGATCCGCGCGACCTTGCCGAGCCCGGGGTTTCCGATCCGCGTCGCTTTCACAGCCGATGGCCGCCAGGCGTTGGTGAGCAATGCGCGCGCGGCGACCTTGTCGGTGTTCGATGCGAAGCGTAAGAAATCATTGGCGACGGTGGAGCTGACCCGCGCCGGCGCCGAGTATCGCGACACCATGCTCGGCCGCGCGGCGCTGCCGATCGGTGTGGTCGCCGATCCGAAGCGGCCGCGGGTGTATGTGGCGATCAGCGGCGGCGATGAGATCGCGGTAATCGATCGCAAGACCTGGAAGCCTGTGGCGCAGTGGAAGACGGGGCGCGAGCCGGATGCGTTGGCGTTGTCGTTCGGTGGCGACTGAGTGTTTGAGGCCTGAGCGGAGCGACGTCGCGGCTTGAGAGTGCGAGTCGGGGCTGAAAGCCCCTCCCACAAAAGACCTCGTAGTTTCGTGTGCAGGTATGCGCCCCTTCGTCACCAGTCGGCGTCGCGGCTTGAGGGGCCGAGTCGGGGCTGAAGCCCCTCCCACAAAAGACCTCGCGGTCTCGCCTGAGGGCGTGCGCCACCTCATCGCCGGTCATCGCGAAGTCTTTTGTGGGAGGGGCTTTCAGCCCCGACTCGCACCTACCACCGACAGCGCAGCCCACATCACCTAGGCCCCAGCCGCCTCATCCTCATCCCCCACCGAATACCCAGCCTCCAACACCGAAGCCCCATTGCGCGCCGCGCCCGGCGTCACCCCCATGATCCGCTTGAACGCGCGATTGAACGCCGCTTCGGACTGATACCCCAGCCGGTCGGCGATGTCGGCGATCGCATGATCGCCCTCGCGCAGCCAAGTCAGCGCGACATGCATGCGCCAGCGCGCCAGGTAATGCATCGCCGGCTCGCCCACGCGTTCGGCGAAGCGCGCGGCGAAGGCCGAGCGCGACATCGCCGCGACCTGCGCCATCGACGCCAGGGTCCAATTGCGCGCCGGGTCGCGATGGATCTGCACGATCACCCGCCCGATCTGGCGGTCCTGCAACGCGCCCAGCCAGCCAGTCTGCGCGGCCGGGTCGCGTTCGATCCAGGTGCGGATGACCTGGATCACCAGGATGTCGGCCAATCGCGTGATCACCGTTTCGCCGCCCGGACGCAGATCGCGCGCTTCGTTGGCGATGAACTGCAAGGTGCTGCGCACCCACTGCATGCTCGGCGACTGCGCGTCGCTGACGTGGATCACCGGTGGCAGCAGCGCGATCAATCGTTGCGCGGCCGGATGATCGAAACGCACCGCGCCGCACACCAGTCCGGTCGCCGCGCCGCCGCCGCCCTGGCGGATGATTTCGTAACGCTCGGCCGCGTATTCGCGCGGCAGGTCGAACAAGGGCGCGGCGAGCACGCCGGGGCGGCTGCTCAGGCTGTGGCCTTGCCCGTGCGGCACCAGCAACAGGTCGAAGGGCTGCAACTGCAGCGGCGGGCGGCCTTCGATTTCCAGCCACGGCTCGCCCTCGGTGACCACGTGCAGCATCAAGCACTGCGGCATCGCCGGCAGCGCCAGGCCCCACGGCGCGGTGAATTCGGAGCGGCAGTAGAACGCGCCGCTCATGCGCAGCGAATGCAGGGCTTCGCCCAGCGGATCGATCGGCGACCAGACGTCGGGAGAGGCGTTCATGCGCGCAAGTGTGCGCCGGGCCCCGGAGCCGGTCCAGGCAGCGCCGCGGCGGTGCGGGCGCTGGATCGAAGACGCTCGATCAAAGAACGGCGACGCGCCGGCATGGGCCGGGCGGGGCCGCGGCGCGAGAGTGATCGCAAGGCCGAGGCGCTCGCCGCCGGGCCGTTCCAACCCTTCCGCCAACAGGAGTCACCCACATGTACGTCGTCATGGGCGCCACCGGCCACACCGGCCATCGCATCGTTCACCAACTGCTGCAGGCCGGCGAGCCCGTGCTCGCGCTCGGCCGCTCCGAGCAGCGCCTGGCGCCGCTGGCCGCGGCCGGCGCGCAGGTCCGCGCCGGCGATCAGGCCGACGCCGGTTTCCTCGCGCAGGCCTTCCGCGGCGCCACCGCCGCCTACACCCTGCTGCCGTACGAACTGTCCGCGCCGGGCTACAACCAGCAACAAAACCGCCAGGGCGAAGCGATCGTCGCTGCCCTGCAGCGCAGCGGCCTGCGCGAGGTGATCGCGCTGAGCAGCCTGGGCGCCGATCTGGCCATCGGCACCGGCCCGATCATGACCATGCGCTGGCAGGAACAACGCCTGCGCGAACTCGCCGGCCGCGTCGACGGCATGAATCTGCTGATCCTGCGCGCCGGCGCTTTCATGGAGAACTTCTACGGCTCGCTCGAAGTGATCAAGGCCTACGGCTTCAACGGCGATGCGTTCGACGCCGATTTCCAGATTCCGATGATCGCGTCGCGCGACATCGCCCAGGCCGCGGGCGAAGCCCTGCTGGCGCGCGACTGGCGCGGCGTGCAGGTGCGCGAACTGCTGGGCCAGCGCGACCTGAGTTATGCCCAGGCCACGCGCATTCTCGGCGAGCGCATCGGCCTGCCGGATCTGGCCTACAGGCGGCTGGAAGGCGGGCAGGCGTTGGACGCGCTGGTGCAGGGCGGTTTCGCCCCGGATCTGGCCGCGCAGTACGTCGAGCTGGCGCACACCATCAGCGCCGGCAAGGTCAGATCGCTGGAAGGGCGCAACGCCGGCAACACCACGCCGACCTCGTTCGAGACCTTCGCGGAAGAATTGGCGCAGGCGTATCGGGCGATGTGAAGCGCGGCGCCGCGCGAAACCTGGGCCCCGAAAAGGCGGCGGCCCCGCAAGCGTGACTCCGGCGCCCGAATCAGTCGATACCGTTGCTGCCTTCCGGCCCTGGCGGGATTTTCAACTTATCGTCGCGGAGGCGCCAACGGGGCCACCATAGATTCGCATGCGCGCCGTGGCGCCATGCAAGGTCCGAATCGGGTGCGGGCGCCGGTGGGCGGCCCGGATCGTCACCGGAGGGGCGGCATTCTGCCTGAAAGCCGGCCCGCGGCGCAAACGTGGGTTGGCGGCGCGAGCGCAAGGCCCGTCGCGCCGCCGGATGGGCGCGGTTGCGATCGCCCGGCGGTGGGATCGCGGGCCTGTTTGCGCGAAGTCCGCCGCGCCGCGCCGGCTCGTTTCGTCTCGCCCGCGACCGCCGCCGAGCCGGCCCGCGCCCGGCGGCCACCGTATGACACCGACGCCTTAAGATCTGCGCATGCGCATCGCCGTCCTTTCCGATATCCATGGCAACCTCGCCGCCCTCGACGCCGTGCTGGCCGACATCCGTCGCCGCGGCGCGGACCAGATCGTCGATCTGGGCGATCTGTTGTCCGGCCCGCTGCAGGTCAGCGAAACCGCCGACCGCCTGATCGCCCTGGCGCTGCCGACCATCGCCGGCAATCACGAGCGGCAGGTGCTCAACGATGCGTTCGAGCGCATGGGCGAATCCGACCGCCACGCGGTCGCGCGGATCCGCCCCGACCAGCGCGACTGGTTGCGCAGCCTGCCGCCGACCCTGCGCTTGAACGACGAAGTGCTGATGGTGCACGGCACCGCGCGCAGCGATCTGGAATGTTTCCTGGAAACCATCGACGCCGACGGCATGCGCGCGGCCACCCCGGCCGAGGTCGGCGAACGCGCCGGCGCCGCCGATGCGCGGGTGATCCTGTGCGGCCACACCCACGTGCCGCGCAGTCTGCGCCTGGACGACGGCCGCCTGATCGTCAATCCCGGCAGCGTCGGCTTGCAGGCCTACAGCGACGAACGCCCGCATCCGCACAAGGTCGAGAACGGTTCGCCGCAGGCGCGCTATGCGATCGTCGAGCGCGGCGGCGACGGCGAGTGGAGCGCACACCAGTTCGCGGTGGATTACGACTGGAACGCCGCCGCCGAATTGGCCTTGCGCAACGGCCGGCCGGACTGGGCGCGGGCCTTGGCGACCGGGTACGTCTGAGCGGTTTCGCGACAGCGAACGCGGCAATCGCTTAAGTTGCCGATGCGTAGGCGGTTCAAACACTTGGCCATCGGCGGCGCGACGATTCCCCGTCGCGCCGCGTCCGCTTACTTCTGCACCAGGAACTTGTCCATCGTGTAGTTGAGCGTATGGCATTGCTCGAACACGAGCCGGCTGCGATTGATGGTGGCGTAAGACTCGTGCCGGCCCATCAGCTGGCACGACTGCCACTTCACGTACGGCATGTCGCCGTTGAACGGCCGATACGTCACCGGCACCGACACCGGGCCGATATGGCTCTGGAACGAACGCGCCGCATCGGTGCAGGCGATGAAGCTGATGTTGCCGTTGGCCGCGTCCCAGCCGCAGTCCATCAGCTTGCTCTTGGCGTGGCGCAGTTCGAAACGCACGCCGATCACGATCAGCGTCTTGACCGTGTTGTTGTGCGGACCCGGCGGCAGATCGAAGAACACCGACGGCGTATCCACGTCCTCGTTGCACTGAATCCACGAGCCGCCGTAAACGTTGACGTAGCCGCCGCGGGCGAAGCGCAGCAAGGTGCCGCTGCGGTATTCGAACTTGCAGTCGCGGAACCAGAAATTCAGGAACTGATCCTGCTGGCTCACCGTCGGCGTCATGCCCGAGTGCAGGAAGGCGTCGCCCAGCACCACGTCGTTGGCCAGATGGCAGCGGTTGAACGACCACTCCGAATTGAGATTGGAATCGCCCGGGCCGTCCAGCCCGATCACCCGGTTCCACGGGCCCCGCCATTCCACGTCGTCGAAGGCGAAATCCTGGTTGGTGCCCTGCGCGAGCGAGGCCCAGCAGTAGATCCAGTTCAATCCCGGACGGCTGGCGCGGAAGGTGATCTCGCGCACCCGCAACTGGCGCAGGCGGCCGTGCGCGGTCAGCAGATTGTCCGCGAAGCCGTCGCCGCCGCCGGCCACCGCGTCGAAGACGATTTCCGAACTGCGCTTGCCCTGGCCTTCGATCACATAGCCGTTGATCTTCTTCTTGATGTCGCCCTTGGGCAGCAGCGCGTCGGCCTTGGTGACGCGATAGATGCCGGCCGGGAAGTACAGGTGATGGGTCAGCCAGCCGTTGCCGTTGGCCGAGGCCAGCACCGCGTCGCGCGCGGCGACGATGGCCGCGGTGTCGTCGGCGCTGCCGTTGCCGATCGCGCCGTAGTCCTTGACGTTGATCCGGCCCGGTTCGGCGGCAAGGGTCGCGGCCGGCGCGAACGCGGCATCGCGCCGCGGCGGCGGCGCGCCGCCTATGGAACGGTCCTGGAACGCGGCGCCGCCGATCGAAGCGGCGGTGGTCGCCGCGGCCGCCGCGCCGGCGCCGGCGATCATGCCGGCCGCGCCGATCAGTTTGCGCCTGGAACGCGAGGAAGGCGCCGAATCGCCGCCCGGCGCGTCGCCGGATAATTTCTTGCTCATCTGAAATCCTTGAGTTGGATTGCCGTGGAGTGATCGCGTCCGCCGCCGCTGCGCGGCGACGGACGCGGCAGCCGCGCGGCGGCAGATCTCTCCCCAGGCCGCCGCGAGGCGCGCGCAATCTAGAGGCGCGACTTCGCGCACGAATGCGAACACCGACGCAATTCGCACAGTTGCGTTGCAATGCGGCTGTAATGAATCGTGCGATTGCGCGGTGGGTCGCGAATGCACAATTGGCGCGCGGGTAAGGCCGCGCGCTGGAGAAAGACAAATGTTTTCTCTGTAGATATGGGCGGTAGTTTCTTGCGGCGCGCATAGGTGTGTCTGCGGCGGAGGCAGAAGAGCTGCATGGAAGGCTCGGGAAGCGGTCTAGACCGGTCGCCATGTGCGGTGTCGCGCGTGCGGCCGATGGGGCGCGGCTTTTGAGGGCTCGATGGCAATTTCATGCCAGGCAATGTGATCGACGCTCGCCAGCCCCTTGCGCACGGCCGTCGTTTTCTGCAGGGTCGCTATCGATCGAACTCAACCCGAATGGCTATGTACAGCTTCCTTGACGACTACAGCGAAGGCGCCCACCCGGACATCCTGCGCGCCCTGACCGATTCCAACTGGGTGCAGCAGGCGCCCTACGGCACGGACAGCCACACCGAAGACGCGGCGAACAAAATCAAGGCGCATCTGGGCGAGGGCTTCGCCGGCGCGATCCACTTCGTCGCCAGCGGCACCATGGCCAACATCGTGTCGATCGCCAGCTGCCTGCGCCCGCACGAAGCCGTCATCGCCGTCGCCTCGGGGCATATCGTGTTGCGCGAGGCCGGCGCCATCGAGGCGACCGGGCACAAACTCATCGTCGTCCCCGCGATCGACGGAAAGCTCACGACCGCGACGGTCGAGGCGGCGCTGGCGAGTAACGCCCACTTCCCGCACATGGCCAAGCCGCGGCTGATCTACCTGTCCAACGCGACGGAAACCGGCACGATCTACACGCTCGCCGAACTGCGCGACCTGTCCGCGCTGGCCAAGCGCCGCGGCCTGATCCTGTTCCTCGACGGCGCCCGCCTGGGCGCCGCGCTGGCCTCGCCCAAGAACGACGCGAGCCTCGCCGACATCGCCTCCCTGGTCGATCTGTTCTGGATCGGCGGCACGAAACTGGGCGCATTGCTGGGCGAGGCGATCGTCGTATGCAACCCGGCCTTGAGCGAAGACTTCGCCTTCCACGTCAAACAGCGCGGCGCGATGCTGGCCAAGGGCCGCTTGCTGGGCATTCAATTCCAGCAGTTGTTCGGCGCCAACCACCTGTTCTCGTCCCTGGCGCAACACGCGAACGCGATGGCGGCGAAGCTGGCCGCCGGAATTCTGTCGGCCGGACACAGCCTGTCCGCGGACACCGAGACCAATCAGGTGTTTCCGATCCTGCCGAACACCGTCATAGCGGCGCTTCAATCCCACTTCGCCTTCTACGTCTGGGCGAAGGCGGACGACGAACGCTCGGTCATCCGTCTGGTTACTTCATGGGCGACCGAAGAGGATCAAGTCGATTCGTTTCTGTCGCATCTTGCGGCCACATGACGGACGCGGGCCCGCGACACCGCAAGCAAATGCGCGGTCATGGGCAGGGCGACGGGTAAGGCGATACCGGAAATAAATAAGCCCCTGAAATCAGGGGCTTATTTAATGATCTGGCGGAGAGAGGGGGATTCGAACCCCCGAAGCGCGGTTTAGACGCTTACACACTTTCCAGGCGTGCTCCTTCAACCACTCGGACACCTCTCCGGATCTGTCCGGACCGCGTGCGCGGGCCGTGCAGGGCCGTGGATTCTAGCCGTCGCCGGCTCCGGGAACAAGCCGCTTCGTGGCGGCGCGGGCGCGCGAGCATGGCCGGGCCGCGATCGGGCCGGAACCGCGCGAAGTTCGAGCCGCGATGACATCAAGACCAGGCCCGGCCGCGAGCGTGCCGGCGCGAGGGTGGGGGCATGGCACAATGCCGGGGTTCGTTCGCGAGCGTCCGGCGACCCGCGTCGCCGGCCTCGACCGGTCCCAGGGCGCCTCGCGCCGGCCGGCCCGAACGTTCGCAGCGCGCGAGCGCTGGCCCTCGTCCCGTCCTAACGCCCCAAGGATCCGATGTCCTATCTCGTCCTCGCCCGCAAATGGCGCCCCAAGCGTTTCGCCGAACTGGTCGGGCAGGAGCACGTGGTCCGCGCGCTGACCAATGCGCTCAGCACCGGGCGCGTGCACCACGCCTTCCTGTTCACCGGTACGCGCGGCGTCGGCAAGACCACGATCGCGCGCATCTTCGCCAAATCGCTGAACTGCGAGCGCGGCACCTCGGCCGACCCCTGCGGCGAGTGCAACGCCTGCCTGGACATCGACGCCGGCCGCTACATCGACCTGCTCGAAATCGACGCCGCCAGCAACACCGGCGTGGACGACGTGCGCGAGGTGATCGACAACGCCCAGTACATGCCCAGCCGCGGTCGGGTGAAGGTCTATCTGATCGACGAAGTGCACATGCTGTCCAAGTCGGCGTTCAACGCGCTGCTCAAGACCCTGGAAGAGCCGCCGGGGCACGTGAAATTCCTGCTCGCGACCACAGACCCGCAGAAGTTGCCGGTGACGGTGCTGTCGCGCTGCCTGCAGTTCAACCTCAAGCGCCTGGACGAGCAGCAGATCGCCGGGCAGATGACCCGCATCCTCGCCGCCGAGCAGATTCCGGTCGAGGAATCGGCGATCCGTCAGCTCGCCAAGGCCGCCGACGGCAGCCTGCGCGACGGTCTGTCGCTGCTCGACCAGGCCATCGCTTACGGCGGCGCCGGCGCCGATGCGCCGCTGGAGGGCGCGTCGGTCGCCTCGATGCTCGGTTCGGTCGATCGCACCCGGGTCGGGGCGGTGCTGACCGCCCTGGCCGACGGCGACGGCCAGCGCCTGCTCGATGAAGTCGCGACCCTGGCCGAGTTCTCGCCGGACTGGGGCAGCGTGCTGGAAACCCTGGGCGATGCCTTGCACCGCATCCAGGTGCGGCAATTGGTGCCGGAGGCGGCGATCGAGGCCGACGGCGTCGATGTCGATGCCCTGGCGGCGCAGTTGCGTCCGGAGCTGGTCCAGCTTTGGTATCAGATGAGCGTCAACGGCCGCCGCGATCTGCCGCTGGCACCGAGCCCGCGCGCCGGTTTCGAGATGAGCGTGCTGCGCATGCTCGCGTTCCGACCGAGCGGGGCGGGCGATGCGCCGGCCGCGCCTTCGGGTTCGGGCGCCGCCGCTGGTTCGGGTTCGGGCGGCCGCAGCGAGTCCGCGCGCAGCGCCAGCGCCGCCGCCCAGGCGGCCGCGGCGATGCGCGAGATGGGCGGCGCTGCGTCGCGTCAGGCATCGAGCGAGGCCGCGCCGCCGCGCGAGGCCGTCGCACAACCGCTGGCGCGCGAAACGGCGGTCGCCAAGCCGGCCGCGCCGGCACGGTCGAATCCCTTCGAAGACGACCCGCGCGACGCGCCGCCGTGGCAGACGCCGCCGGCCGCGAAGCCAGCCGCCGCCGCGCGTGCGAACCCCTTCGAAGACGATCCGCGCGATGCCGCGCCGTCGCAGCCGTCGCCGAAGCCAGCCGTCGCGGCGCCGTCGAATCCGCTCCAGGACGATCCGCGCGACGCACCGCCGTCGCAGCCGCCGCCGAAGCCGGCGGCCGAACCCGCGCGCGCATCGCTCGATCAAGCGCCGCCGCGCGAGCCGCAAACCGATACGCGCAACGCCGCGCCGCGTCGCGAAGCGCCGTTGTGGCCCGACGAAGACCCCGTGCGCGAACCGCTGCGCGATCACAACCCCGACCCGGCGCCGCAACGCGCCGCGCCGCCGCTGTCGCTCGATCCCGAACCGCTGCCGCCTGCGCGCACCGCCGATGCCGCGCCCCCGGCCCGCAACGGCGCCGACGCCGATCACGCGCGCGCCGCGGCGATGCCGGCTCCGGAGCCGGCCCAGGTCGCGCCCATCCAAACCGAGCCCGCGCATCGCGAACCGCCGCGCGACGACATCTTCGGCGCATCCGCGCCGGCCGCGATCACCATGCCGCCGCGCCCCGCCGCGACGGCGAGCACGGGCGTCGGCATCGCCGACGACATGGCCTGGCACGCGATCGTCGATGCTAGCGGCTTGCGCGGTCCGTCGCGCATCCTCGCCGAACATGCCGGCTTCGTCAGTTATGCCGGCGGCGTGCTGACCTTGGCGCTGGGCCCGAACGATGAGCACCTCAAGGCGCCGGCGCTGATCAAGATGGTCGCCGACTCGCTGGCCGCGCGCCTGGGCGCTGCGCCGCAGATCCGCTTCGAGGCGGCCCAGGCCGGCGAATCGCTGCACGCACGCAACCAGCGCGCCCGCGACCAGCGCCAGGCCGATGCCGAGGACATGTTCATGAACGACCCCGACGTGCGCCGTCTGATCGACGATTACGGCGCCAAGGTCGTGCCCGATTCGATCCGGCCCTTCGACGAGGCCTGACCCCGGGGCGGCGGCTTCGAACCGTGCCCGGCCGGGTTCCGCCGCGTCCGCGCCCTTGCGTGCGGCAGGCGCCGACCCCAACCCATGACTGACATCGCACCGTGGCAGACTCGCGGCGCCACGATCCACCGACCCACAGCAAAGGCAGGACCACCATGCGCGGCAATATCGCCCAACTCATGCAACAAGCGCAGAAGATGCAGGAAAACGTGCAGCGCGCTCAGGAAGAACTGGCCAAGATCGAAGTCACCGGCAGCGCCGGCGGCGGCATGGTCAGCGTGACCGTCACCGGTCGCATGGAGTGCCGCAAGGTGCGTATCGATCCCAGCGTGCTGAGCGACCAGGAAATGGTCGAGGATCTGATCGCCGCGGCCTTCAACGATGCGGTCAACAAGATCAACGCCGAGTCGCAGACCAAGATGTCGGCCGCGACCGCCGGCATGCCGATGCCGCCCGGCATGAAGCTGCCGTTCTAATCCTCTTACGACCGGACGCTTCCCCATGGGACTTCATTTAGGCATCACCGCCAGCCTGGTCGCCGCGGCTCTGCTGGGCCTGGACCTCTACACGACCTGGGCGATCTGGCGCGAGCCGGATCTGACCGGCATGCAGAAGGGCATCCAGTCGGCGTTCGTGTGGCTGATCCCGCTGCTGGGCGCGATCGTCTGCCTCAACGTGGTGCGGGCGATGAATCGCGAGCCGACCGCGCGCAGCAACTTCACCACCTCCGAGTGAGCGCCGCGCCCGCCGCCGCAGCCATGAGGGTGCGCGCATGAGCAGCGCCCTGCTCGAACAACTGATCGACGCGTTCCGGGTATTGCCGGGTGTGGGACAGAAGTCGGCGCAACGCATGGCCTACCACGTGCTCGAACGCGAGCGCGCCGGCGGCCAGCGTCTGGCCGACGCGCTCAGCGAGGCGATCGAGAAAGTCGGCCACTGCGCGCGCTGCCGCGACTTCAGCGAAACCGAAGTCTGTTCGACCTGCGCCAGCGCCTCGCGCGACGCGCATCTGCTGTGCGCGGTGGAATCGCCGGCCGATCGGCTGGCGATCGAGCAGGCCACCGGTTATCGCGGCCTGTACTTCATTCTGCAGGGACGGTTGAGCCCGCTGGATGGAATCGGCCCGTGCGAACTGGGTTTGGACAAACTGGCCGATCGTCTGGCCGAGGGCGAGGTGCAGGAGTTGATCGTCGCCACCAATCCCACGGTGGAGGGCGAGGCCACCGCGCATTACCTGGCGCAGCTGGCGCGCCAGCACAACGTCAGGCCGAGCCGGCTGGCGCACGGCGTGCCGCTGGGCGGCGAGCTGGAGTACGTGGATCGCGGGACCTTGTCGCATGCTTTCGGCAGTCGCAGCGAGATGGGTTGAAGCCGGACGGCGGGAATCGAGAATCGGGAATGGAGAATCGGTAGCGCGAACAGCGTGGCGGTTACGTTGTAGCGTTACGATTCCTTCTTCTCCACTCCTGGTTCCCGGCCCGCCATGACCGACACCACCATCTTCGGCAAGATCATCCGCCGCGAATTGCCGGCCGACATCGTCTACGAAGACGACGACCTGATCGCATTCAACGACATCGCCCCGCAAGCGCCGGTGCACGTGCTGTTCGTGCCGAAGACGCCGATCGCCACGCTCAACGATCTGCAGCCCGATCAGGCAGCGATAGTCGGCAAGCTCGCGCACGCGGCCGCCGCGTATGCGCAGCGCAAGGGGTTTGCCGAAGACGGCTATCGCATCGTCATGAACTGCAACGGCCACGGCGGGCAGACGGTGTTCCAGTTGCATCTACACCTGCTGGCCGGCGCGACGCTGGGACGGTTCGGTACGCCGCGCTGAGTCGCGGCATTCGCGCGACATTCGCCGCGAACAACAACCGCCACCATCACCCCTTCCCAAACCCGTGCTGTTCCCCCCTTTGAAAAAGGGGGGCAGGGGGGATTTGCTTTTACCTGCAGATCGCCGCGCCTCAACCCAAAGCAAATCCCCCGGCGCAGCCGCATTGGCCTGAAACCGGTCGGCGCAGGCGCCAGCCCCCTTTTTCAAAGGGGGCGAATTGTCCAGCTGTGGCGAGCCGACGGCTGTTCCCCCCTTTGAAAAAGGGGGGCAAGGGGGATTTGCTTTTGCCTGCAGATCGCCGCGCCTCAACCCAAAGCAAATCCCCCGGCGCAGACGCATTGGTCTGAAACCGGCCGACGCAGGCGCCAGCCCCCTTTTTTAAGGGGGCGAATTGCCCAACTGTGGCGAGCCGACGGCTGTTCCCCCCTTTGAAAAAGGGGGGCAGGGGGGATTTGCTTTTGCCTGCGGATCGCCGCGCCTCAACCCAAAGCAAATCCCCCGGAGCAGACGCATTGGCCTGAAACCGGTCGACGCAGGCGCCAGCCCCTTTTTCAAGGGTCTTAGGAAGCAAACGCCCCTCAGAGGGGGTTGGATCGTAGCAACTTAAGGGTCGCCCGATAGAGGTCGTCGTGGCGATGGTTGAAGCGAAACTCGCACTCCTTGAGGTGCAGGTAGAAGGTGGTCTTGGCCAG
>NZ_JBFRDR010000032.1:0-49173 GCF_052113885.1 Lysobacter sp. TAB13
TCGGCCCAGCCGATGATCTGCGGTTCCAGGTTCAGCGCGTGCTGCACGCTGCCGGGCAAGTGACGCAGCGCATCGACGAACTCGGCTTCCTGTTCCGCGTTCAACTTGCCGCCGAGCTTGGCCAAGGTCGCGGTCAGCGTGAACAACGCGACCAGCTGCGTGGTGAACGCCTTGGTCGAGGCCACGCCGATTTCGGCGCCGGCGCGGGTGTAATACACCAGCTTGCTCGCGCGCGGGATCGCGCTCTCGGGCACATTGCAGATCGACAGGGTCTTGTCGTGGCCCAGCGACTTGGCGTACTTCAGCGCCTCCATCGTGTCCAGGGTTTCGCCCGACTGCGAAATCGTCACGATCAGCTGCTTCGGATTCGCCACCGCGGCGCGGTAGCGGTATTCGCTCGCGATCTCGACCTGGCACGGCAGGCCGGCGATGGCTTCGATCCAGTAGCGCGCGGTCAGGCCGGCGTAATAACTGGTGCCGCAGGCCAGGATCTGCACGCCTTCGACCCCGGCGAACACCGACTCGGCCTGCGCACCGAACAACTCCGCCGAGAACCCGCCGTTGTCCATCACCGCTTCGATGGTGTCGGCGATGGCGCGCGGCTGCTCGTGGATTTCCTTCTGCATGAAGTGGCGGTACGGGCCCAGCTCCAGCGAGGCCAGCGACACGTCGGAGACATGCACGTCGCGTTCGATCGCCGCGCCGGTCTGGTCGAACACGCGCACTTGCGCGCGGCTGACTTCGGCGGTATCGCCTTCTTCCAGGAAAATGACGCGGCGCGTGGCCTGCAGGATCGCCGACACGTCGCTGGCGACGAAGTTCTCGCCCTCGCCCAAGCCGATCAGCAGCGGGCAGCCCATGCGCGCGGCGATCAAGCGGCCGGGCTCGTGCTTGCTCACCACCGCGATCGCATAGGCGCCGACCAGTTCGCTGACCGCCGCCTGCACCGCCGCGAGCAGGTCCAATCCCTGCTTCTGGTGGAAGTGCACCAGATGCGCGATGACCTCGGTGTCGGTCTGCGATTCGAAGGTGTAACCGGCCGCGCGCAGACGCTCGCGCTGCTCGTCGTGGTTTTCGATGATGCCGTTATGCACCACCGCCAGTTCGCCGAAGCTGATGTGCGGGTGGGCATTGGCTTCGGTGACGCCGCCGTGCGTAGCCCAACGGGTGTGGCCGATGCCGATCTGAGCGTGGAAGCCTTCCGCCTGCGCGGCGTTCTCCATCTCGCTGACGCGGCCGGTGCGGCGCACGCGGCGCAGTTGCGCGCCGTCGAACACGGCGATGCCGGCCGAGTCGTAGCCGCGGTATTCCAAACGCTTGAGCCCATCGATCAGGACCGGTACTACATCGCGATCCGCAATCGCGCCGACGATTCCGCACATGCTGGGGGCAACTCCTTCGATGGACCGCGCCATTGTATCCGCCGGCCCTCCCGGCCATGTCCGCGCGGACACGGTGTCCGTCCGAACGGACACCCGGACGCCTGTGTCCGCCCTTTAAATTCAATAACTTGCAGTTGGCACGGGTTGTGCTTGGGTTAAGGGCAAAGTCCCTTCACCGAGTTCGAGCCGATGAGCATCCGCGACACCTCCGCGCAAGACCACCGCCTCGCCGATGCCAGCGTGCACGGCCGCCGCCGCCGGCAATGGGCGCTCGGCGCCGGCGCCGGCGTGCTGGCCCTGGGCGCCGGCGCGTGGTTGCTGTCCGGCTGGAGCGCCAGCGGTGTGTCGGTTTCGGCCGAGCGTCTGCGCATCGCCGAGGTCAAGCGCGGCGACCTGATCCGCGACATCGCCGCCGACGGCCGCGTCATCGCCGCCAACAGCCCGGTGCTGTACGCCATCGCCGGCGGCTCGGTCGATCTGAAGGTCGTCGCCGGCGACGTGGTGCGCAAGGGCCAGGTGCTGGCCGAGATCGACAGCCCGGAACTGCGCAGCAAGCTGGCGCAGGAACAGGCCACTCTCGCCAGCCTGGAAGCCGAAGCCAGCCGCGCCGAACTCGACGGCGAACTGGCCCGCTCCACCGCGCAGAAGGAACTGGATCAGGCGCAGATCGACCGCGTCGCCGCGCAGCGCGATCTGGAACGCTATCAGCGCGCCTTCGAAGGCGGCGCAGTGGCCAAGGTCGATGTCGCCAAGGCCCAGGACGATCTGCAGAAGGCCGACATCGGCCTGAGCCACGCGCGCGAGGACATCGGCCGCCAGGGCCGCAGCGCCAACCTGGACGCGCGCAACAAGCGCCTGCTGGCCGATCGCCAGCGCGCGATCGCCACCGAAGCGCAGCGCCAGGTCGAAGCGCTGACCCTGCGCGCGCCGTTCGACGGCCAGGTCGGTCAGGTGCAGGTCGCGCAGCGCGCCAACGTCGCGATCAACGACCCGGTGCTGAGCGTGGTCGATCTGAGCGTGTTCGAAGTCGAGATCAAGGTGCCGGAGAGTTTCGCCCGCGATCTGGCCATCGGCATTCCGGCGCAGATCACCAACGGCAACGGCGAGCCCTTCGCCGCGCAGATCTCGGCGGTGTCGCCGGAAGTGGTCAACGGCGAAGTGGTCAGCCGCCTGCGCTTCAAGGACAAGCAGCCGCCGGGCCTGCGCCAGAGCCAGCGCCTGAGCGCGCGCATCGTGCTCGACACCCGCCGCAACACGCTGATCGTCGAACGCGGACCGTTCCTGGAACAGTCCGGCGGCACCAGCGCTTACGTCGTCAACAACGGCATCGCCACGCGCCGCCCGATCCGCACCGGCGCCAGCAGCCTGAGCAATGTGCAAATCCTCGAAGGCCTGCAGCCGGGAGACCGCATCGTCGTCTCCGGCAGCGACCAGTTCGCCAACGCCCAAACCGCCCGTATCTCTGGAGAATGATCATGAACGCCGCCAACAACGCCTACGACTTCGCCCCGCAGTGGAACGCCCAGCAACTGGCCGACGCGGTCCCGCTGCGCCTGCATCAGCTGATCGATTTCGATCAGGCCCGCGATGCCGGCAACGCCCGCAGCGCCAACGCCGAAACCGCCGCGCGGCGCAATTCGCGCCTGGGCCGTTACCTGACCGCTTGCGCGCTGCCGATGTTCGCGGTTCGCTGAGTGATCGGCGCGACACGCGGGCCCGCTGTCGCCTGAGCTCGTCATTCCCGCGCAAACGGGTTCCGCTTTCGCGGGAATGACGAGCCAGGCGCAGAACTGGCCCCACCCACATTCGAACTGCCCTTATCTACCGAGAACGATCATGAACGCAGCCAACAACGCCTACGACTTCGCCCCGCAGTGCAACGCCCAGCAACTGGCCGACGCGGTCCCGCTGCGCCTGCATCAGCTGATCGATTTCGATCAGGCCCGCGATGCCGGCAACACCCGCAGCGCCAACGCCGAAACCGCCGCGCGGCGCAGCTCGCGCCTGGGCCGTTACCTGACCGCTTGCGCGCTGCCGATGTTTGCGGTTCGCTGAGTGATCCGCGCCGGAATGTTCGCCGACTCGCACACGCTTTCGTTCGTCATCCCCGCGAAGGCGGGATCCAGGGCTTTATCCAGGCATTACGCTGAAGTCTCTGGATCCCCGCCTTCGCGGGGATGACGGCAAAAGCCGGGCAACGAAGCGAACGATCAGAAGTACACATCCAATAACGAATCAAGCAAGGACTACCTCATGCTCGACATGCGCCAGGTCACCAAGGTCTATCGCACCGAACTCGTCGAAACCCATGCACTGCGCTCGCTGGATCTGCACGTGCGCACCGGCGAGTTCGTCGCGGTGACCGGGCCGTCGGGCTCGGGCAAGACCACCTTCCTCAACATCGCCGGCCTGCTGGAAACCTTCAGCGGCGGCGAATACAAGCTCGATGGCGAAGATGTGAGCGGCCTGTCCGACGACGCCCGCTCGCGCCTGCGCAACCAGAAGATCGGCTTCATCTTCCAAAGCTTCAACCTGATTCCCGACCTCAACCTGTTCGACAACTGCGACGTGCCGCTGCGCTACCGGCGCATGCCCGCGGCCGAACGCAAGCAGCGCATCGAACAGGCGCTGACCCAGGTCGGCCTGGGCTCGCGCATGCGCCACTACCCGACCGAGTTGTCCGGCGGCCAACAGCAGCGCGCCGCGATCGCGCGCGCCCTGGCCGGTTCGCCTCGCCTGTTGCTGGCCGACGAACCCACCGGCAACCTCGACTCGCAGATGGCGCGCGGGGTGATGGAACTGCTCGAAGAGATCAACGGCCAGGGCACCACCATCATCATGGTCACCCACGATCCGGAACTGGCCGCGCGCGCGCAGCGCAACGTGCACATCGTCGATGGCATGGCCACCGACTTGAGCGCCGTGCCCAGCCTGATCCGCGCGCCGATGTCGGCCGAGCCCGCGGCCGCCGACACCGGCGCCGACACCACCACCGTCTGAGGTCGCGAGCATGCCCGGCAACAGCCAGTTCGCCTATTACTTCCAGCTCGCCTTGCGCAGCTTCAAGCGCAACATGGTGCTGACCGCGTTGATGGTGCTGGCCATCGCGCTCGGCATCGGCGCGGCGATGACCACCTTGACCGTGTTCCACGTGCTGTCCGGCGATCCTCTGCCGAACAAGAGCGGGCAGATCTTCCATCCGCGCATCGATCCGCGCCCGATGGACGATTACAGCCCCGGCGACGAGCCGCACGACGATTTCACCCGCTTCGACGCCGAAGCCCTGCTGCGCGAGAAGCGCGGCGACCGTCAGGCGCTGATGTCCAGCGGCGCCGTCGCCATCGAGCCGCGCAGCAACGGCATGCCGCCGGTCCGTCAGGACTCGCGTTTCACCTCGGCGGATTTCTTCACCATGTTCGAAGCGCCGTTCGAGTACGGCGCGCCCTGGACCGCGCAAGACGACGCCGGACGCGCACGCGTGGCGGTGATCGGATCGGAGCTCAACAGGAAACTGTTCGGCGGCGGCAACAGCGTGGGCAAGTCGCTGTGGCTGGACAAGCACGAGTTCCGCGTGATCGGCGTGATCAAGCAATGGCATCCGCAGCCCAATTTCTACGACCTCAGCGTCGAACGCGGTTTCGGCGAGCCCGAAGAGTTGTTCCTGCCGTTCAGCACCTCCCGCGATCTGCGCATGGACGCGCAAGGCAATGTCGATTGCTGGGGCGAGAACAATAAGGACGAGGAAGGCAACCGGAGCCTCAGCGCCAAGTGCGCCTGGGTGCAGTACTGGGTCGAGCTGCGCACGCCGCAGAAAGTCGATGA
The DNA here is from genome assembly GCF_052113885.1 of Lysobacter sp. TAB13. Classification (NCBI taxonomy): domain Bacteria; kingdom Pseudomonadati; phylum Pseudomonadota; class Gammaproteobacteria; order Lysobacterales; family Lysobacteraceae; genus Lysobacter; species Lysobacter sp. TAB13. The sequence goes on from NZ_JBFRDR010000032.1 coordinate 5,205, forward strand.
ATACCGCCGCTATCTGAGCAACTACGTCGCCCAGCAGCGCAGCGCCGGCCGCTTCGAACGTCCCACCGCGCCCAAGCTGGACAGCATCATGCAATGGCTGGACTTCAAGCGCGTGGTGCCCGGCGACGTGCGCCTGCAGGTGTGGCTGGCGTTCGGCTTCCTGCTGGTGTGCCTGCTCAACACGGTCGGCCTGTTGCTGGCCAAGTTCCTGCGCCGCTCCGGTGAAATCGGCGTGCGTCGCGCGCTAGGCGCGACCCGCCGCGCGATCTTCGCCCAGTGTCTGGTCGAAGCCGGCACCATCGGTCTGGCCGGTGGTCTGCTCGGTCTGCTGCTCGCCCAGCTCGGCCTGTGGGCCGTGCGTCAACAGCCGGTGGCCTACGCCGCACTGGCCCGGCTGGACATGAGCATGTTGTTCACCACCTTCCTGCTGGCCATCGCCGCCAGCGTGCTGGCCGGGCTGCTGCCCGCCTGGCGCGCTTGCCAGGTCACGCCCGCCATCCAGCTCAAGAGCCAGTGAGGCCACGCATGGACATCCGCCCCATCCTGACCACGTTGCGCCGGCACAAGACCGCCGCCGCGCTGATCGTGTTCGAAGTCGCGCTGACCTGCGCGATCATCTGCAACGCCGTGTTCCTGATCGAAAACCGCATCCAGCGCATGCAGCGCCCCAGCGGCATGGTCGAGAACGAACTGGTGCGCGTGGCGATCCGCGGCATCAACGCCAAGGGCGACAAACAGGCGCAGACACATGCGGATCTGGCGCTGCTGCGCTCGCTGCCGGGCGTGAAGGCCGCGACCGTCGTCAATCAGGTGCGCTACGGCGATTCGTCCTGGAACAGCGGCATCAATCTGAGTTCCGATCAGAAGGTTCCGACCACCAGCATCTCGACCTATCTGAGCGACCCGCAGTTCATCGAGACCATGGGCCTGAAGCTGATCGCCGGGCGTAACTTCAACCCGGAAGAAATGATCAACTACGCGAAGGCCCGCGAACCCGGCGCCAACTATCCGGTGCCCTCGGCGATCATCACCCGCGCGCTGGCCGAGAAGCTGTTCCCCGGCCAGGACCCTCTCGGCAAATCGTTCTACTCCTGGGGCGATGCGCCTACCCATGTGGTCGGCGTGGTCGAACACCTGATGCGCCCGAACGATGGCTTCGGCCTGGGCTCGGCGGAGTATTCGGTCATCTTCCCGATCGAGATGAGCTTTGATGACGGCATCTATCTGCTGCGGGTCGACCCTTCGCAACGCCAGCAGATCCTCAAGTCCGCGGGCGAGGCGCTGGCCAAGAACGGGCCGTTGCGCATCCTCAGCGACAAGAACGCTCTCGTCGAAAGCATGGCCGACAAGTACCTGCAGACCGATCGCTCGATGGTCTGGCTGCTCAGCGCGGTGTGCATCGCCCTGCTGATCGTGACCGCGCTGGGCATCGTCGGCCTGGCCAGCTTCTGGGTCCAGCAGCGCACCAAGCAGATCGGCGTGCGGCGCGCGCTCGGCGCGACCCGCGGACAGATCCTGCGCTACTTCCAGACCGAGAACTTCCTGTTGACCAGCATCGGCATCGTCCTGGGCATGGCGCTGGCGTTCGCGATCAATCTGGCGCTGATGAAGTACTACGAACTGCCGCGGCTGCCGGCGGTGTACCTGCCGATGGGCGCGCTGTGCCTGTGGCTGCTGGGCCAGTTCGCGGTGTACGGACCGGCGCGCCGCGCGGCGATGGTGCCGCCGGCGCTGGCGACGCGTTCGGCCTGACCGGTCGCGCTCGCGGCCGGGCTCCGGCCCGGTCGCGGGCGGCGATCGCCGCGGCCGCATCGCGGTTACATCTCACAACGCCGCTCGCGCGCCTGTCCCAAAAGTCAGCTGCTGGCGCCGCGCGGATTCAGGCAAGCTGCGCCACCGATGCCGCCTTCGCCGTATCTGTTTACTTGCCCCCTGTCCGGCCGCCCGGGCGGGATCGGGACGACGCGACCGGCTTCGTCCCCGACCGACACCACGGAGATCACCATGAGCCCTTCGTTCCCGCATCGCGCCTCTGCCCGCATCACCGTCCTGTCCGCGGCGCTGATCGGCGCGGCCTGTTTGTCGGCCGCGCACGCGGCGAAGCCGTCCGCCGCCGCGCCCGCCGCCGTCGCGGTCAGCGCCACCGATGTCGCCTCGCGCCTGAAAGCCTTCAACGCGCTGATGGACGAGCAGTGGGAAGGCATGATGCGCGAGCTGCCCGAGCAGGCCAGCTTCTTCGGCGACTACCGTTACAACGATGCCTGGAGCGATTTCTCGCTGGCCGGCGCGCAGCGCCATAACCAGGCCACGCGCGCGCTGCTGGCGCGCTTCAAGGCCGTGGACACGCGCGGCTTCCCGGAAAGCGATCTGCTCAACCACCGGCTGATGGTGCGCTGGCTGGAGAACGATCTGCAGGGCTACGCGCTCAAGACCCATGAAATGCCGCTGGACCAGTTCAACGGCACGCACCTGATCCTGACCATCATGGTCAAGGCCTTCCCGTTCAACGACACCCAGCAGTACGACGATTACCTCAAGCGTCTGCGCGAGATTCCGCGCATTCTCGACCAGGTCACGCAAGTCGCGCGGCAGGGCGCCAAGGACGGGCTGATGCAGCCGCGCTACCTGCTCGACAAGGTCGCCGCGCAGTGCAACGGCATCGCCGACGCCGCCGGCGAGGACAACGTCTTCGCCGCCTCGCTGAAGAAATTCCCCGACAGCGTGCCGGCGGCCGAACGCGAACGCCTGCGCAAGCAGATCCTGGAAGCGGTCGATCAGCAGGTGCGTCCGGCCTATCGCCAGCTGGCCGAGTTCGTCAGCAAGGAATACGCGCCGCAGGGCCGCGAGCAGTACGGCGTGTGGTCGCTGCCCGGCGGCGACGGCCTGTACCGCTATGCGATCGAGCAGTTCACCACCTCTTCGACCCCGCCCGAAAAGATTCACCAGCTGGGCCTGAGCGAAGTGGCCCGGATCGAGAAAGAGCAGACCCGCATCGCGAAGACGCTGGGCTACGCCGATCTGAAGACCATGCGCGAGGCCGTCGCCGCCGATCCCAAGCGCCATGCCACCTCGCGCGAGCAGATTCTGGATCTGTATCGCGAATATCTGGCGAAGATGGAAACCAAGCTGCCGGAACTGTTCGCCACCCTGCCGACCACCCAGGTGCAGGTGCAGTCGGTGGAAGCCTGGCGCGAGAAGGAAGCCTCGGCCGCGCAGTACATGGCCGGCACGCCGGACGGCAAGCGGCCGGGCCTGATCACGGTCAACACCGGCGAACCGGAAAAGCGCCTGCTTACCACCATCGAAGCGGTCGCCTACCACGAAGGCGTGCCCGGCCATCATCTGCAATTGTCGATGTCGCGCGCGCTGCCGGAGCTGCCGAAGTTCCGCACCCTGCTCGGCCAGACCGCTTTCATCGAAGGCTGGGGCCTGTATTCGGAAGACCTGGGCAAGGAAGTCGGGTTCTACCAGGACCCGTACAGCGACTTCGGCCGGCTCTCGCAGGAACTCATCCGCGCCAATCGCCTGGTGCTCGACACCGGCGTCCACTACAAGCGCTGGACCCGCGAGCAGATGGTGCAGTGGATGCGCGATCACTCGGACATGGAAGAACCCAATATCCAGGCCGAGGCCGATCGCTACATCGCCTGGCCCGGTCAGGCCCTGGCCTACAAGATGGGTCAGCTGAAAATCCGCGAGCTGCGCGCGCGCGCGCAGGCCAAGCTGGGCAAGCGCTTCGACCGCCGCGTCTTCCACGACCAGATCCTCGGCGGCGGCGCTTTGCCGCTGCGCGAGCTGGAAACGCGGATCGATGCGTGGATCGCGGCGACCCAGCGCGGCGCCGCGGTCAAGGCCGCGAAGTAAGCGCATCGTGAGCGCGCGAGGCCTGTTCGCCCACCGCGACAGGCCTCGCCGCCGCGCGGGCGATTCGCCGCCCCGCTTCGCCGCTGGCATACTCGGCACGGCCGAATCGCGGGCATTCGGCTCTTTCATCACAACGGAACTCTGATGCGCACGGTCCTGGTCATCGACGACAACCCGGCGGTCGGCACCGCGCTGGATCTTCTGTTCGGTTTGCGCGAGATCCAGGTGGTCACCGCGCAATCGCCCGAGGAAGGCCTGGAGCGGCTCGCCCGCGAGGATATCGGCCTGGTGCTGCAGGACATGAACTTCACCGCCGACACCACCTCCGGCGAAGAAGGCGTGGCGCTGTTCCGCGCGATCCGCGCGCGCTATCCGGACCTGCCGATCATCTTGCTGACCGCGTGGACGCACCTGGACATCGCGGTGGATCTGGCCAAGGCCGGCGCCGCCGATTACCTGGCCAAGCCCTGGGACGATCAGAAACTGCTCGCCAGCGTCGAGAACCTGCTCGAACTGAGCAACAGCACGCGCGAGGTCTCGCGCCTGCACGAACAACGCCGCCGCGCTCATCGCGAACTGGAAGCGCGCTACGACCTGCGCGGGCTGGTGTTCGGCTCCGAGCCGCTGGCGCGGGTGATCGAGCTGGCCTGCCATGTCGCCCGCGCCGACGTGCCGGTGCTGATCACCGGGCCTAACGGCGCCGGCAAGGAAAAGATCGCCGAGATCGTCCAGGCCAACTCCGCGGTCAAGTCCGGCCCGTTCGTGACCTTGAACTGCGGCGCGCTGCCCACCGAACTGATCGAAGCGGAACTGTTCGGCGCGGATGCCGGCGCCTACACCGGCGCCAACAAGATGCGCGAGGGCAAGTTCGAAGCCGCCGACGGCGGCACCTTGTTCCTGGACGAAATCGGCAACCTGCCGCCGGCCGGGCAGATGAAATTGCTGCGCGTGCTGGAAACCGGCCGTTTCGAGCGCCTGGGCTCCAATCGCGAGCGTCAGGTCAAGGTGCGGGTGATCAGCGCGACCAATGCCGACCTGCCGGCGATGATCCGCGACGGCCGCTTCCGCGAAGACCTTTATTACCGCCTCAACACCATCCAGATCGACCTGCCGCCGCTGGCCGACCGCCGCGACGACGTGTTGCCGCTGGCGCGCTTCTTCCTGCGCGACAACCCGCTGGCCGCCGGCAAACGCCTGGGCGAAGACGCCGAACGCGCACTGCTGGCCCATCACTGGCCCGGCAATGTGCGCGAGTTGCGCAACACCTTGCAGCGCGCGGCGCTGCTGGCGCGCGGCGACAGCATCGGCGCGGCCGATCTCGGCCTGCCGGCGGCGCCGGCGCCGACCGCTGCGGCGGTCAACGGCGGCGACGAACTCGACCGCGCCAGCATCGAAGCCGCGCTCGAACGCGCCGGCGGCGTGCTGGCCCAGGCCGCGAGCGAGTTGGGGCTGTCGCGCCAGGCGCTGTACCGTCGCCTGGAACGGCTCGGCATCAAGCGCGACTGAGGAGCGATCATGCGCCGGCTACCCTTGAGTCTGGTGTTCAGTGCGATCGCGCTGGCCTATCTCGCGGTCGGCGCGGCGGCGACCTTGTGGCTGTCGCAGTATCTGGCGCGGCCGTGGCTGGCGCTGGCGATCGTGCTGGCGGTGCTGACGCCGCTGCTGGTCTATCAGGTGCGGCGCGCGTTCGCGCCGATGAATTCGCTGTTCCGCGCCCTGGCCGGCTCGGTCGCCAGTTACCGCGACGGCGATTATTCGATCAGTTTCAACTGGCCCGGCAAGGGCGATCTGGGCGATCTGGTCGCCAGCCACAACAGTCTGGGCGACGCCCTGCGCGAACAACGTTTGAGTCTGGTGCAGCGCGAACTGCTGCTCGACACGATGGTGCAGAACACGCCGGTGGCGATGATGCTGGTCGATCCGTCGCGGCGCATCGTCCACGGCAATCTGGCCGCGCGCAAGATGCTCGGCGAAGGCCGGCGCCTGGAGGGCCAGGACTTCCAGGAATTGTTGTCGCGCGCGCCGGTGCCGATGCAGGAAGCCATCGAGCGCGGCGGCGACGGCATGTTCAGCGTCGGCGATATCGAGAACGAAGAGATCTACCACCTGTCGCGGCGCATCTTCCGTCTCAACGGCCGCGCTCACGAACTGGTGTTGCTGCGCCAGCTCACCGCGGAACTGCGCCGGCAGGAAGTGCAGACCTGGAAGAAGGTGATCCGGGTGATCAGCCACGAGCTCAACAATTCGCTGGCACCGATCGCCTCGCTCGCCCATTCCGGTGCCGAGCTGGTGCGGCGCGGCCAGTACGAACGGCTGCCGACCGCTCTGAAGACCATCGAAGAACGCGCGCGCCATCTGGAAGGTTTCATCCGCGATTACGCCCGTTTCGCCAAGCTGCCCTCGCCGCGGCTGGAGCCGATCGAATGGTCGCGCTTCGTCGAGCAACTGCGCAGTCAGGTGGATTTCGCCTACGACGGCGTGCAGGGCGACGCGATCGCGCGGGTGGACGTGGCCCAGCTCGAGCAATGCCTGATCAATCTGCTCAAGAACGCGCACGAATCCGGATCGCCGGCCGATGAAGTGCGGCTGCAGTTGCGGCGGGTGCAGGATGCCTGGCGCATCGACATTCTCGATCGCGGCACCGGCATGAACGATGCGGTGCTATCCAACGCGCTGCTGCCGTTCTATTCGACCAAGCGCAACGGCACCGGCCTGGGACTGGCGCTGGCGCGCGAGATCGCCGAGGCGCACGGCGGCCGCATCGCCCTGCTCAATCGCGACGGCGGCGGCCTGTGCGTGTCGATGGTGTTGCCGGATTGATCGCGAGGCGGGGCGGATCGCTCCGCAGCGCTCAACCTGTGGCCTGATCAGCCGGTTTTTTTCGCTGCGGCTTGCCGGCGCTTGGCCGCGCGCACCCGTTCGGCCGATTGCGCCGCGTGCGCCTGCAGGATCGCCGGCAGCAATCCGGGGAAGCGCTGTTCGATATCGGCGCAGCGCGTGGTGTTGTGCATCTCCACGCCGCGGCGCTCGCTGCGGATCAGCCCGGCCTCGCGCAGGGCGCGAAAATGCAGGGACAGCGTGGACTTGGGGATGTCGCGGTCGCTGATCTGCAGGAAGTTCGAGCAGTTCATGGCGCAGGCCGACCCGGCGATCTGGGCATAGATCGCCGCGCGCACGGGGTCGGACAGTGCGTGGAGAACCCCCTCCACGGTGATGTCCTCGATCGAGGGGTGCACCAGCGGTTTCATGGCGCCATCTTATCGGCCCTTGATTTCTAGTTCAATAGTTCATATGTTTTGAACTATTGGAATTTAACCCCGCTTCACCCACCCCCAAAGGAATCAAACCGTCATGAGCAACAAACTCGCAGGCAAGGTCGCCCTGGTCACCGGCGCATCCAAGGGCATCGGCGCGGCCATCGCCAAATCGCTGGCCGCGCAGGGCGCGTCGGTCGCGGTCAACTACGCCTCCAGCAAGGCCGGCGCCGACGCCGTGGTCGCGGCCATCGAAGCGGCCGGCGGCAAGGCCATCGCCGTGCAGGGCGACGTATCCAAGGCCGCCGACGCCAAGGCCATCGTCGATGCCACGATCAAGCAATTCGGCCGTCTCGACACCCTGGTCAACAACTCCGGCGTCTACGCATTCGCGCCGCTGGCGGAGATCACCGAGGAACAGTTCCACCAGCAGTTCAACGTCAACGTGCTCGGCCTGCTGCTGACCACCCAGGCGGCGTCGCCGCATCTGGGCGAAGGCGCCAGCGTCATCAACATCGGCTCGGTCGTCAGCCGCATCACGCCGCCCGACAGCGCGGTCTACACCGGCACCAAGGGCGCGGTGGACGCGATCACCGGCGTGCTTTCGCGCGAACTGGGCCCGCGCAAGATCCGGGTCAATTCGCTCAACCCGGGCATGATCGAAACCGAGGGCACGGTGTCGGCCGGCTTCATCGGTTCGGACTTCGAAACCTGGGCGGTCGGACAGACGCCGCTGGGCCGCATCGGCCAGCCCAACGACATCGCTTCGATCGCGGTGTTCCTGGCCTCGGACGATTCGTACTGGCTCACCGGCGAGCAGTTGCTGGCCGGCGGCGGTACGCGCTGAGGTAAGGCGAACGTCCGCGATCGCGGAGGTTCGATCCATCGCGCTGCGCGCCGCGGTTTCGATCGCGGCGCGCAGCGCGTTTGTTCGTATTGGCGATACAGCGATGTTCGATGCGCGGTCTGTGCGACATCGCAATCGACAAGCGATGGCATCGCGCATTCATAACATCGCAGCCGCGGGCGACGCCGCCCGAATCACCCTCGCCGCAATGGCCGGGTAAGCGATCCTTGGTATCGCGACGAAGTTGCGCACGTCATCGCATCGCGCGCGAAGCATTGAATCTACGATCGTCGATGTAGGGGAGTGGCCTTCGTCTCCGTTTCTAGACAGGAGGGTTATGAACCTCAATCGCGACAGGACGTTCGCGCCCGTCAAATCGAATGTTTTTTCCAAAAAACAGAACAGGAGATTCGCCAATGCTTCGCAAATCTACGCTTTTGGCCGCCGGTCTAATGGCATTCCTTGCAAGTTTCGCGGCTTCGGCGCGCAACGTCGTATTCCTGAACAATCCATCGCCGCAAGACGTGAAAGACGTCGGGCACTATGTCGTCACAAGCACCGGCAAGCCGTTCTTCTCCGACCTGGTGCTGTTCGCCGCCAACATCAACGGCAGCACGCCCAACTCGCCCGTGCTGTACTACAACTCGGAGATGAGCGCGATCCTGAAGGACAACATCGACATCGTCCGGCAGTTGCAGGGGAAGGGCATCAAGGTGCAGATCTCGTACCTGGGCAACCATCAGAACGCGGGCTGGTCGTGCAACATGAGCTCCAGCGCGGCGACCAAGCTCGGCAACGCGATGGTGGCCGAGGTGGTGAAGTACGACCTCAACGGCATCAGCGTCGACGACGAATACTCCTCCTGCTCGGGCAACGCGACCGCGTTCTATAACGTGCTCAAGGCGATCCGCGCCAATACGTATTTTTCCGGCAAGACCTTGAGCAAGGCGCTGTGGTCGGACTCGCAGTATTTCAGCGCGCCCACCAACGCGGCCACCAAGCTCACCGAAGGCTATGAGATGACCTACGGTGGCAGCGTCAGCTATCTCACGCCGTATGTCGGCTACGGCATGCTGAAGAGCAATTTGTTCCTGGGCATCTCGCCGCAGTTCAGTTCGGCCTCGCAAGCCGGGACGATCGCCGGCAGCGTGTCCAGCAACGGCTATCAAGGCGTGATGATCTGGGCACCGAACGCCTTCCTCAACACCACCACGGCCGCCGCGTACTACACGCAGATCATCAAGGCGCAGGTGGGCTCGACCGAGACGGTGACCTACGTTCCCTGATCGCACTCGCCGAAAGGCAACGCATTAATCGATAGCGTTCGACGATGGGCCCCGCCGCGACATCGGCGGGGCGTATCGGAAACCCGGGACGCCGATCGGCGTCCCGAGTCTTCGCAACGAACGGTTTGCTCGGAGCCTCGCGCCCCGCCGCCGTTCAGCCCTGCGGCTTTTTCTTGACCGGCCGCTTCCAGCCTTCCACCGTGGTCTGGTGCGCGCGCGCCACGGTCAGCTGATCCGCCGGCGCCGGTTTGGTGATGACCGAGCCGGCGGCGATGGTCGCGTTGCTGCCGATCGTCACCGGCGCCACCAGCGAGGAATTGGAGCCGATGAAAGCGCCGTCCTCGATCGTGGTCACCGACTTGTTCACGCCGTCGTAGTTGCAGGTGATGGTGCCGGCGCCGACGTTGACGCCAGCGCCTATCACCGCGTCGCCCAGATAGGTCAGATGGTTGGCCTTGCTGCCCACGCCGATCTTCGCGTTCTTGGTCTCGACGAAATTGCCCACGTGCGCGCCGTCGGCGAGCACGGTGCCCGGACGCAGGCGCGAATACGGGCCGATCTGCGCCGCGCCTTCGACCACCACGCCGTCGAGATCGCAATGCGCGCGCACCAAGGTGCCGGCGCCGAGCTTGACGTCCTTGAGCCGGCAGAACGGCCCGATGATCACGCCGTCGCCGAGTTCCACCGTGCCTTCCAGCACGACGTCGACATCGATCTCCACATCCTGGCCGACGCGGACCTCGCCGCGCTGGTCGAAACGCGCCGGATCGGCCAGGCGCGCGCCCTGCACGCACAGCGCGCGCGCGGCGCGGCGTTGGTAAGCGCGTTCCAGTTGGGCCAGCTGCCACGGATCGTTGGCGCCTTCGACTTCGATCGGATCGGCCACGTGGACCATTTCCGCCGGGCTGTATTCGGCGGCGGCGGCGGCGAACACGTCGGTGAGGTAGTACTCGCCCTGCGCGTTGTCGTTGCCCAGCCGGTCCAGCCAGCGCCGCAGCGGTTCGCCGTCGGCGACCAGGATGCCGGTGTTGACGGTGCGGATCTCGCGCTGTTCTTCGTTGGCGTCCTTGTGCTCGACGATGCTGCCGACCCGTCCTTCGGGATCGCGCACGATGCGGCCGTAGCCGCTGGGATCGTCCAGGTCGGCGACCAACACCGCCAGACGTCCCGGCGAGTCCAGCAGCGACTGCAACGTCTGCGCGGTAATCAGCGGCACGTCCCCATACAGCACCAGCACCCGCGCGTCCTGCGGCACGCCCGGCATCGCCTGCTGGACGGCGTGGCCGGTGCCCAGGCGTTCGGCCTGCTCGGCCCAATGCAGATCCGGCTGGCCCTGGAAGGCCTGCCGCACCTGTTCGCCGCCGTGACCGTAGACGACATGGATGCCGGCCGGGCGCAGCGCGCGCGCGGTGTCGATCACCTGGGCCAGCATCGGCCGGCCGGCGATCTTCTGCAGCACCTTGGCCGTCGCCGACTTCATGCGCTTGCCCTCGCCCGCGGCGAGAATGACGATGTGCAACTGGTTCATCGACTCATGAGCCATGTATGAAACCTTCCTTACATTCGGTTGCTTGACGTGGGCCCCCCGTCAGGGCCGAATCTTACCAACTGCCTTACTCAGGACTATGCATGCCCGCTGAGCGCGCTTCCCGGCGGACCGCCGCGCTGGTCGCCCTATTCTTCACCGCGATCGCCACCATCGCGCTGCGCCAGGACGCGAACTGGGATCTGCGTAACTATCACCTGTATACGCCGTTGGCATGGCTGGAGGGCCGGCTGGCGGGCGATATCGCGCCGGCGCAGCTGCAGAGCTGGCACAACCCGATCGTCGATATCCCCTTCGCGCTGATGGTCCGCGCCGGCCTGGGCGGCGTGCCGATCGCGATCTGGCTGGCGGTTCCCAGCCTGCTGGCGCTGTATTTCGGCCTGCGCCTGCTGGATACGCTGATGCCGGCGCAGCGCAGCCGCGCGCGCACCTGGATCGCCGGTTTCGTGGCGATCACCGGCGCGGCGGTGTATCCGGGCACGGCGGCGATCTTCAACGACCATATCGTGGCCGCGTTCATGCTCGGCGCGCTGTTGTGGCTGGCGCAGTCGCAGCAGCGGCGCGGGCCGGTCGCGACCTGGCTGCCGATCGGGCTGATGGCCGGCGCCGCCGCCGGCTTCAAGCTGACCGGCGTGACCTATTGCCTGGGCTTCATCGCCGCGGCCGCGGTTGCCGGGCCGGTGCGGCAGTTGCCGCTGCGCATCGGCGCGCTGGCGGTCGGCGGCAGCGTCGCCGCAGCGCTGTGCTGGGGGCCGTGGGGCTGGTATTTGTGGCAGCACCACGGCAATCCGCTGTTCCCGTATTTCAATCAATGGTTCCTGTCGCCCGACACCATCGCCGATTCCTGGCGCGACAAGCGCTATCTGCCCGAGAGCGCGGTCGAGGTCCTCGACGCGCCGCTGCGCCTGCTGCGCCGCAGCCGCGACTTCTCCGAACCGCTGCTGGCGGACCCGCGCGTGCTGCTGGGCCTGTGCGCGCTCGCCGCGTGGCTGTGGCTGCGCGGCGATCGCCGCATCGACGCGGCGCAAGCCGATCCAGGCCTCATCGCCGCCGAGCAAAACGCCGCCGCGCTGCGCTGGCCGCTGCTGGCTTTCGTCGCGGTCGGCTATTTTTCCTGGTTGACCTTCTACGGCATCTACCGCTATCTGCTGCCGCTGGAGCTGTTGTTCTCGCTGCTGATCGTCGGCGTCGTGTCGATGCTGTTCGCCAAGCGCTGGACGCGCACCGCGATGCTGATCGCGATGGTGCTGGTGATCGCGCCGACCAAGCATCCCAACTGGGGCCGCGACCCGTTCCGCTCGCCGATGATCGAGGTGGCCTTCCCGGCCTTGCCCCAGGGCAGCATCGTGCTGACCAGCACCGAGAATCCGATCGCGCATGCCGTCGCCTTCCTGCCGCGCGAGGTGCCGGCGATGGCGATCCGCAACAACTTCATGGACCCGCAGCGCTGCACGCGCCTGCAAGAACGCGTGGAGCGCACCGTCGCGACCCACCCCGGCCCGTTGTGGCTGCTGCGCCCGGTGCGCGTGGATCACCCCGCCGCTGAGCGCATGGCGTTGTACGGCCTCAGCGTCGGCGGCGCCTGCCTGCCGGTCGCCGACAGCCTGGCCGAGATCGAACTGTGCCCGCTGGCGCGCGCGCCGTTCGCGCCGATTTGCGTGGCGGGGAAATAGAACTCGCCGCCGCTGCATTGATGAGTGCGTGGCCGCCGGCCGTCGTCGCGATTCGATCGCGCGACGGCGGCGCTGCGCGCTGAGCGCGCGAGGCTTACTCCGACTTGCGATGCACCACTTGGTCGGTAATCAGCCGCAGGATTTCGTTCGAGCGCCGATTCACCGTATCCAGAATCAATCCGGTGGCGAGCAGGATGAACGCGGTCAGCGCCAAGGCCGCGGCGAGCACCGCAGTCGAAGGATGGCTGACTTCGCCGGTCAAGCTGAACTCGTGGAACACGAAGGCGCCGAAACCCAGGCTGGCCAATCCGGCCAGCAATGCGGCGCTGCCGAAGAACAGCAGCGGGCGCAGGTCCTTGTAGAGAAAACCGATGGTGCGCAGCACGCGGAAACCGTCGCGGAAGGTGCTGAGCTTGGATTCGCTGCCTTCCGGGCGCACGCCGTAGGGCACGGTGCGCTCGCTCAGCACGAAGGCGTTCGCCATCGCGAACACGGTCATCTCGGTTTCGATTTCGAAGCCGCGCGAGAGCACCGGCATCGATTTGACGAAGCGGCGCGAGAACGCGCGATAACCGGAAAGCACGTCGCGCACCGGCTGGCCGAACAAACGGCCGATGCTCCAGCGCACCAGCTTGTTGCCGAAGCCGTGGAAGCGCCGGAACGAGGCGCTGTCGTGCTGTTCCAGGCGCGTGCCCACCACCATGTCGGCGTGGCCTTCGATGATGTCTTCGAGTAGTTCGCCGGCGTGGTCGGCCGGATAGGTGTCGTCGCCGTCGACCATCAGATAGACGTCGGCCTCGACCTCGCGGAACATCGCCCGCACCACGTTGCCCTTGCCCTTGGCCGGCACCCGGTACACCCGCGCGCCGGCCTGGCGCGCCAGTTCGGCGGTGCCGTCGGTGCTGGCGTTGTCGAACACCCAGATGTCGGCCTGCGGCAGCGCGCGGCGGAAATCGGCGACGACCTTGGCCACCGTGCGCGCTTCGTTGTAGCAGGGGATCAGTACCGCGCTGCGCACTACCGCCACTCTCGATATCCGGATCGCGCGATGGTACAGGGTCTGTCGTGGAGCGTCTGGCTAGAATACGGCCATGACCGAAGCCGCCCCCGCCCTGCCATCGCGCCCGCTTTCGCCATGCCCGCCGCCGCGTCCGGCCGCCGGGGCGCGCGCGTGAGCCTGTCCCGGCAGGGCCGCAATTACCTGATCTTCGGCGCGCTGCAGTACTGCGTGGACTGGAGCGTGATGGTCGGCCTGAGCCACCTGGGCATGCCGGTGGAAGCGGCCAATCTGGCCGGCCGCATCAGCGGCGCGATGCTGGGGTTCTGGCTCAACGGCCGCTTCACCTTCGCCAGCGAGAACACCGCGGTCGGCAAGCGCCAGTTCGGCCGCTTCGTGATGCTGTGGCTCGGCACCACCCTGGTCAGCACCTGCGCGATCAGCCTTATCGACACCTACGCCGGGCTCAAGTGGACCTGGGCGGCGAAGCCGGTGATCGAGGTGATACTGGCCGGCGTCGGGTTCCTGGTGTCGCGGCACTGGGTGTATCGCCGCTAGCCGCGCGAAGCCGCCGCGGCGGCGCGTGCGCCTGAAACGAAAAACGCCGGCGCGAGGCCGGCGTTTTCGTAAGCGGCGATGTATCGCCGGCTCAGTGCTTCATGTTCTTGCGCAGACGCTCCAGCGCCTGCAGCTGCGCCATCGCTTCGGCGAGCTTGGCTTGAGCTTCGGCGACGTCCATCTGCGGGCCGCGGTTGGCCAGCGCGCGTTCGGCTTCTTCCTTGGCGGCGCGCACGGCGGCTTCGTCGATGTCCTGCGCGCGGATCGCGGTGTCGGCCAGCACGGTCACGACCTGCGGCTGCACTTCCAGGATGCCGCCGGACACGGCGAAATCCAGGTGTTCGCCGTTGGGCAGGGTCACCACAACCTTGCCCGGCTTCAGGCGCGTGATCAGCGGCGCGTGGCGCGGCGCGATGCCGAGTTCGCCGATCTCGCCGGTGGCGACGAGCAGCGTCGCCTCGCCGTGGAAGATTTCTTCCTCGGCGCTGACGATGTCGCAACGGAACGTAGTGGCCATGTCTTTCTCGCTTTGCTCGTTCGACGGGAATCGGGAATGGGGAATGGGGAATCGTCTAAAGCCGCGATGGCCGACGCTCCGCTCTTACGATTCCCGACTCTCGACTCCCAATTCCCAAGACGCCGTCAGGCGTCTCAGCCCACGCCCATCTTCTTGGCCTTCTCGACCGCTTCTTCGATGCCGCCGACCATGTAGAACGCCTGCTCCGGCAGGTGATCGTACTCGCCGTCGCAGATGCCCTTGAAGCCGCGGATGGTGTCCTTCAGCGACACGTACTTGCCTTCGGCGCCGGTGAACACTTGCGCGACGAAGAATGGCTGCGAGAAGAAGCGCTCGATCTTGCGCGCGCGCGACACGGCGGTCTTGTCTTCTTCCGACAATTCGTCCATGCCCAGGATCGCGATGATGTCCTTGAGCTCTTTGTACTTCTGCAGCGTCGATTGCACGCGGCGCGCGGTGTCGTAGTGCTCGGCGCCGACCACGTTCGGGTCGAGCTGACGCGAGGTCGAGTCGAGCGGATCCACGGCCGGGTAGATACCCAGCGCGGCGATGTTACGGCTCAACACGACGGTGGCGTCGAGGTGGGCGAAGGTCGTCGCCGGCGACGGGTCGGTCAGGTCGTCCGCGGGCACGTACACGGCCTGGATCGAGGTGATCGAACCGGTCTTGGTCGAGGTGATGCGTTCCTGCAGCACGCCCATTTCTTCCGCCAGCGTGGGCTGGTAACCCACCGCCGACGGCATGCGGCCGAGCAGCGCCGACACTTCGGTGCCGGCCAGGGTGTAGCGGTAGATGTTATCGACGAAGAACAGCACGTCGCGGCCCTTGCCGCTGGCGTCCTTTTCGTCGCGGAAGTACTCGGCCATGGTCAGGCCGGTCAGCGCGACGCGCAGGCGGTTGCCCGGCGGCTCGTTCATCTGGCCGTACACCATCGCGACCTTCGAGTCCTTGAGGTTCTCGAGCTGGATGACGCCGGCTTCGGCCATCTCGTGGTAGAAGTCGTTGCCTTCGCGGGTGCGCTCGCCGACGCCGGCGAACACCGACAGACCCGAGTGCGCGCGGGCGATGTTGTTGATCAGCTCGAGCATGTTGACCGTCTTGCCCACGCCGGCGCCGCCGAACAGGCCGACCTTGCCGCCCTTGGCGAAGGGGCACATCAGGTCGATGACCTTGATGCCGGTTTCCAGCAGATCGTTGCCCGAGGACTGGTCGGCATAGGCCGGAGCCGCGCGGTGGATTTCCCAATGCTCGGTGGCGTCGATCGGACCGGCTTCGTCGATCGGCTCGCCGAGCACGTTCATGATGCGGCCCAGCGTGCCCGCGCCGACCGGCACGGCGACCGGACGGCCGGTGTTGGTGGCGATCAGGTTGCGCTTGAGACCGTCGGTGGAGCCCAGCGCGATCGCGCGGACGATGCCGTCGCCGAGCTGCTGCTGCACTTCGAGGGTGATGGCGGTGTTCTCGACCTTCAACGCGTCGTACACCTTCGGCACCGACTCGCGCGCGAACTCGACGTCAACGACCGCACCGATGATCTGAACGATCTTGCCCTGGCTGCTCATCTTTGATTCCTCAGTAACTTTCAAATGCTGCTCGTGGTCGCAGGCCTCAGGCCGCGCCCACCGGATGGATTAGACCGCCGCGGCGCCGCCGACGATTTCGGAGATTTCCTGCGTGATCGCTGCCTGGCGGGCCTTGTTGTAGACCAGGTTCAAGGTGCCGATCAGCTTGGTCGCGTTGTCGCTGGCCGACTTCATCGCCACCATGCGCGCGGCATGCTCGGACGCCACATTCTCCAGCACCGCCTGGTACACCAGCGACTCGATGTAGCGCGTCAGCACGTGTTCGAGCACGGTCTGCGCATCGGGTTCGTAGATGTAGTCCCAATCGTGCTTGGCGACCTGCGTCTCCGGCGCCGGCAGCGGCAGCAGCTGATCGAACGCCGCGCGCTGGGTCATCGTGTTGACGAAGTCGTTGTAGCTCAGGAACACGCGATCGATGGTGCCGGCGCTGTAGGCGTCGAGCATGACCTTGATCACGCCGACCAGCTGCTCCAGATGCGGCTGGTCGCCCAGATGGGTGACCGAGGCCAGCATGTTGACCTTGATGCGACGGAAGAACACCGAGGCCTTCTGGCCGATGGTGACCACATCGACCTCGACGCCCTGCTCCTGCCACTTGCGGATTTCGCCGAGCAGCTTGCGGAACAGGTTGTTGTTGAGGCCGCCGGCCAGACCGCGGTCGGAGGACACGATCACATAGCCCACGCGCTTGGGATCCTTGCGCTCGACCATGTACGGATGCTGGTAGTCGGTGTTGGCCTGGGCCAGATGACCGATCACCTGCTTGATCACGCGCGCATACGGGCGCGAGGTCTTCATCCGATCCTGCGCCTTGCGGATCTTGGAAGCCGAGACCATTTCGAGCGCGCGCGTCACCTTGCGGGTGTTCTGCACGCTCTTGATCTTGGTTTTGATTTCTCTGCCGCCGGCCATTACTCGCTCCGCTCGTGGGAATAGGGAATCGTGAGTCGGGAATCGCAGGAGCCGGTGCGGGTTTCCCCGATTCCCGACTCCCTATTCCCGATTCCCGGCTTTACCAGGTCCCGGTCTGCTTGAACTCTTCGATGCCCTTCTTGAAGGCGCCTTCGATTTCGTCGTTCCAATCGCCGCTGGCGTTGATCTTGTTGACCAGCTCGCCGGCGGTATTGGTGAAGTGCGCGTGCAGCGCCTCTTCGAACGCGCCGATCTTGTTCACCGGCACATCGTCCATGTGGCCCTTATCGACCGCGTAGATCGACAGCGACTGCAGCGCGATCGACATCGGCGCGTACTGCTTCTGCTTCATCAGCTCGGTGACGCGCTGACCGCGTTCGAGCTGCTTGCGGGTGGCTTCGTCCAGGTCGGAAGCGAACTGCGCGAACGCAGCCAGCTCACGGTACTGGGCGAGCGCGATACGGATGCCGCCGGAGAGCTTCTTGACGATCTTGGTCTGGGCGGCGCCGCCGACGCGCGACACCGAGATACCGGCGTTCACGGCCGGGCGGATGCCGGCGTTGAACAGGTCGGTTTCCAGGAAGATCTGGCCGTCGGTGATCGAGATCACGTTGGTCGGCACGAACGCGGACACGTCGCCGGCCTGGGTTTCGATGATCGGCAGCGCGGTCAGCGAACCGGTCTTGCCCTTCACTTCGCCGTTGGTGAACTTCTCGACGTAGTCGGCGTTCACGCGAGCGGCGCGCTCGAGCAGGCGGCTGTGCAGATAGAACACGTCGCCCGGGTAGGCTTCGCGGCCCGGCGGACGGCGCAGCAGCAGCGAGATCTGACGGTAGGCCACGGCCTGCTTGGACAGATCGTCGTACACGATCAGCGCGTCTTCGCCGCGGTCGAGGAAGAACTCGCCCATGGTGCAGCCCGAGTAGGCGCTGATGTACTGCATCGCGGCCGATTCCGACGCGGTCGCGGCGACCACGATGGTGTGGGCCAGGGCGCCGTTTTCTTCCAGCTTGCGCACCACGTTCGAGATCGAGCTGGCCTTCTGGCCGATCGCGACGTAGATGCACTTAATGCCGGTGCCCTTCTGGTTGATGATCGCGTCGATCGCCATCGCGGTCTTGCCGGTCTGACGGTCGCCGATGATCAGCTCGCGCTGGCCGCGGCCGATCGGGATCATGGCATCGACGGTCTTGTAACCGGTCTGCACCGGCTGATCGACCGACTTGCGCCACAACACGCCCGGAGCGACGCGCTCCACCGGAGCGCTGAGGGTCGCGCCGATCGGACCCTTGCCGTCGATCGGCTCGCCGAGCGCGTTGACCACGCGGCCGAGCAGTTCGCGGCCGACCGGCACTTCCAGGATGCGGCCGGTGGTCTTGGCGACGTCGCCTTCGCCCAGGTGTTCGTAATCGCCCAGCACCACGGCGCCGACCGAGTCGCGCTCCAGGTTCAGCGCGAGTGCGAAGGTGTTGTTCGGCAGTTCGATCATTTCGCCCTGCATCACGTCAGCCAGGCCGTGGATGCGCACAATGCCGTCGGCGACCGAGGTGACGGTGCCTTCGTTGCGCGCTTCGGCGGCCAGCTTGACCTTCTCGATGCGGGTCTTGATCAGTTCACTGATTTCGGACGGGTTGAGCTGGGTGCTTGCCATTGTCGTTTCCTTGGTCCTGCATCGCGATGGGGCGACGCGCGGGTGCTTTCTTTTGGTTCGGGAGTCGGGAATCGAGAGTCGGGAATCGGAAGCGCTTGTGCTTCGACAATTCCCTACTCCCTATTCCCTATTCCCGGCTTAACCGGCCAATGCCGTCTGCAGACGCGCGAGCTTGCCCTTGAGCGAGCCGTCGATCACCACGTCGCCTGCATCGATCACCGCGCCGCCGATCAGCGATGCGTCGACCGCCGTCTCGACTTCGACCTGGCGGCCGAAGCGCTTGATCAGCGCGGCCTTGATCGCATCGAGTTCGGCCGCGGGCAGATCGCTGGCGGAAGTGACCTTGGCCTTGACCACACGGTCGGCTTCGGCGCGCAGTTGTTCGAACATGCCGGAGATTTCCGGCAGCAGCGACAGACGGCGGTTGTCGGCCAGCAGCGCCAAGAAGCGCTGCACGGTCTCGTCCGCGCCATCGATCGCGACCAGGGCAACGGCGTCGCCGGAGGTCAGCTGCGGATGACCGAGCAGCGACTGCACCTGCGGATCGGCCGAAACGCGCGCCGAAAAGGCGAGCGCTTGCGACCAGTCGCCGGGGCGGCCGGCTTCGCGCGCCAGCGCGAATGCAGCGCGGGCGTACGGACGGGCGAGGGTGAGGTTCTGGCTCATCGCGTTGGGCTATCCGATCAGATTTCTGCGGCGAGCTCGTCGAGCAACGCCTTGTGGGCGTTGGCGTCGATTTCGCGCTTGAGCAGCTTTTCGGCGCCGGTCACGGCCAGCGCGGACACCTGCTTGCGCAGATCCTCGCGGGCGCGGTCGGCCGCCGCGGCGATTTCGGCATCGGCCAGCGCCTTCAGACGCGTGCCTTCGACCATCGCATCGGTCTTGGCCTGATCGACGATCTGATTGCCGCGCTGATGAGCCTGGTCGATGACTTCGTTGGCCTTGGTACGAGCCTCGCGCACGATCTCGTCCGCCTGCGCCTTGGCCTGCTGGATGAGAACTTCGGCGCCTTCAGCGTTCGCCAGACCTTCGGCGATCTTCTTCTGGCGCGCTTCGATCGCTGCGTTCAGCGGCGGCCAAATGAACTTCATCGTGAACCATACGAGGATCGCGAAGGAGAGCATCTGACCGAAGAAAGTCATGTTGGGATTCATGACGGGTCCTCGACGTTACTTACGTTGGGCCGGCGAGCGCCGGCCCGGATTGCCGAGTCGCGCCCCGATCGGGGCACGGCTCTGCCTGATCAGCCGGCGACGCCGGCGGCCTTGACGGCTTCGATCAGCGGGTTGGCGAACGCGAAGAACAGGGCAACGGCGAGGCCGATGATGAACGCGGCGTCGATCAGACCGGCGAGCAGGAACATACGGCCCTGCAGCATCGGCACCAGCTCCGGCTGACGCGCGGCGGATTCGAGGAACTTCGAACCCATGATCGCGATGCCGAGGCAAGCGCCCAGCGCGCCCAGACCGATGATGATGCCGATCGCGATCGCGGTCAGACCCTGAACGTTGGCGATGAACTCCATGGTGCTTCTCCTGGTAGAGGTAGTGCTAAACGGTGAAGGGAAAACGAATAAGGGGCGGTGCAGCGGGTGAGGCGGCTTGAATCAATGGCTTTCGCGGGCGCCTGCGATGTAGACGACCGTGAGGATCATGAAGATGAAGGCCTGCAGCAGGATGATCAGGATGTGGAAGATCGCCCATGCCGCGTTGGCCAGCACGCCGGGCAGGAAGGTGTAGACGCTTCCCATCAGGCCGGCGATGAGCATGAACACCAGCTCGCCGCCGTACATGTTGCCGAACAGTCGCATCGCGAGCGAAACCGGCTTCACCAGCCACTCGATGATGTTCATGATCAGGTTGACCGGGACCAGCACGATCTTCATCACGCCGTGCGCGTGGAACGGCGCGGTGACCAGTTCCTTGCCGAAGCCGCCCACGCCCTTGGCCGAAACCGCGTGGCCGATCAGGATGAAGAACACCGAGGCCGAGATCGCGAAGGTGGTGTTGAGGTCGGCGGTCGGCACGGCGCGGAAATACGTGTGGTGCGCCGCTTCCGCGCCGGCGGTGGTGTGCACCAGCCAGCCGAACAGATCCAGCGGCAGCAGGTCCATCGTGTTCATGAACACGACCCACATGAAGATGGTCAGCGCCAGCGGCGTCACCGAACGGCGGTCGCCGTGGAAGGTGTCTTTGACCTGGCCGTCGATGAATTCGAGGATGATCTCGACGAACGCCTGGCCTTTGCTGGGAACGCCCGCCGTCGCCTTGCGCGCGGCCAGGCCGAACCACAGGATGAACACGAGACCGAGCACCAAAGCCACGATCCACGAGTCGAAGTTGAACTTCGACAACGCCTCGCTGCCAAAGACCTCACTGGTGTTGTGGGTCAAATGGTGCTTGATGTATTCGTTCAGGCCGCCCGAACCGGTCTGTTCACTCACGAAAGACACCTTATCGTTTCAGAAGATTGGCCAGTACGAAGGCCAGCGTCGCCGCCAGCAATCCCACCAGCATTGGTAGCGGCGGCAGATGCCACCGGGCCATACCGAGCCCGAGAACCATCAATACCGCCACCCACTTGAATATGACTCCGGCCAACAACCGACCCATCGCCATCCCGGCCGGTTGCACGCCACCCCCCAATGCCATCCTGGCCGCGACGAAGCTGCCAGCTACCGCCGCGCCGCCGCCCACCGCTGCCGCCAGCGCATGCATCGCGCCGAGGGAGAAGAAGGCCAGCGAGGCCAGCGCCGTTGCGCCGGCTTGCCAGGCAATCGCGCGCGACGCCAGCCGGCGGCCTGCGGACATTGGATCGTGCACGCGGGTCTCGTCGGTCTGGGGTTGGCGCTGCAAAGCGCCCGGTAGAGCCGCAAAAGTATAGAACGCGGGCGACTTTGCGGCAACCGGCGGCAGTCACGGGACCGCCATAGGCCGGATGTTGCTTAGTCACCACGGCGATCGCGTCCGGTTTCATGGCCGCAACTATGAGGCGAGCGGCTAGTGCGTTGAATTACCTGGGAGGTAAGCAAGGTGCCGCCGGGCCCGTCCGCCATAGCCGACGGCTATCGAAGCGGTCGTTACATTCGATTTGCTTTTTCCTTGGGTCGGCGTATTTTGAGAATCATTCTCATCTAGGCCGCTCCCATGAGCAAGACCCTCAGCTTCGCCTGCATCCATTTCTGCGTGGCCTTCCTGGTCGGATACGTGATGACCGGCAGTCTCTGGGTCGGCGGCGCGCTGGCCCTGGTCGAACCGGCCTGCAACACGGTGGCCTTCCACCTGCACGAAAAGGTCTGGAAGCGCATCGAACGCCGCCGCGCCGAGAACGCATCGGCCAACGCGTTGGCGACTTGATCGAAATCTTTGACGGATTGCGGAACCTTTCGCCGAAGCACCGGTCAGTATCAGTGAACGCCCGCCGCCACTCTCTCCTCGTCAATGGCAAAAGCTGCGGTGGGCACCCCGAAGCCCCGGCATGACCCGCCGGGGCTTCGCCTTTTGTGAAACAGATCACCCTATTACCGATACGGCTTTGCCGAATCGGCCACCCCGTTTTTTTTCACGACCACTCCACCCCGCGATTGGCATTCATGTACGCACCAGTACACGAATGTGCTGTATTCCCCCGCATATGGAGTGAACTTGTGACTGCCAAACTTCTTCCCCTGTCGCTCGCGCTGGCCGCGTGCGCCGCGTACGCATTGCCCGCGCACGCAGAAGACGACCGCTTCACCGTGCGCCTGGGCGCGATGTCGGTCGATACCAGCGGCGAACTCAGCGCCGGCACCAATTTCCAAGGCCAGCCCTATCGTTTCAGCCAGGACTTCGACTTCGGCAGCAAGGAAACCGTGCCGCGCATCGAAGGCCTGTTCCGCTTCAGCGAACGCAACCGCCTGCTGTTCAATTACTGGGGCTACGACAAGAGCAAGCGCGCCACGTTGAGCGAGAACGTCTCCTTCGACGACACCACCATTCCCGCCGGCAGCTTCGCCAAGGCCAAGGCCAAATTCGAACTGGCCAGCGTGATGTACGACTACTCGGTGATCGAAACCGACACGGTCAGCTGGGGCCTGCAGATCGGCGTGGAGTACGCCAAGCTCGAAGGCAAGCTCGACGCCGCCGCCGGCACCGCCAGCTATCACACCAGTTCCAGCGAAGACGGCTACGCGCCGGTGGTCGGCACGCGCGTGACCTTGTCGCCCAGCGAACACTGGCGCTTCGTCGTGCAGGGCCAGTACCTGGACGCGGGCTGGGGCGATTTCGGCGACTACAAGGGCGACATCAGCCGCGCCAACGCGTTGGCCGAGTACCGCTTCACGGAAGGCTTCGGCGTGTTCGTCGGCTACGACTGGTTCAAGATCGACGCCCGCCGCGGCGGCAACGACGGCGTGGTCGGCCTGGACCAGCGCTTCAAGGGGCCGATGGCGGGCGTGACGTTCTCGTTCTGACCAACGTGACGCAAACGAAAAACGCCGCCGGAAACGGCGGCGTTTTTTTACACACTCGAATGCGCGGCTGCCGGCCTGCGCCACAAGCCATCATGGCTGCGGCGCGCAACGCTCGGTATCACTCCCTGGCGGAGGCGAAATACCCAGCCAGTTGTCGCAGGTGGAAATAACAACGCCTTGGCTTACATACCGGCGTATCGCAAGCACCTGCCGGTCCTGACGCTTGTCCTCGCTTTCATCGAGGCGCCGGGCGAAAGAACAGAAGTCCAACGACGCCAATTCACCCTGTCCTTTCGCGAACACCAGATAGTCGCTCCCGATTGTCACCGGCAAACCGCAACTGCCGTCCGAGGCGCTCAGACCAGAGATATCGGCAGCATCGCCTTTCAGGTTCTCAACCAAGGAAAACTTCGCGCGTACCGCATTACGCCCCGCACCGTGCTCTGGATCAGGAACACGCTCGGCAGACGTAATCCTTACGACAGCCACAATCGGCGAGCGATCCACTAACTCCTGCAGACCGCCCCGGACAATGGCGCAGGAGCACGCCATAGCCAAGCCCGGCACCCATGCGAACAGCAGCGCCAGGACTTGTATGCGCTTCACTTTTTCTTCGGAATGTACAAATCGGTGATGGTGCCGTCGAACACTTCCGCCGCCATGCCGACCGACTCGCTCAAGGTCGGGTGCGGGTGGATGGTGTGGCCGATGTCGGCGACTTCGCAGCCCATTTCGATCGCCAGGCCCACTTCGGAAATCAGATCGCCGGCATGCACGCCGACGATGCCGCCGCCGACGATGCGGTGGGTGGCTTCGTCGAAGATCAGCTTGGTGAAGCCTTCGGTGCGGCCGATGCCGATGGCGCGGCCGCTGGCGGCCCAGGGGAACTTGCCGACGCCGACTTTCAGGCCCTTGGCCTTGGCTTCGGTTTCGGTGACGCCGACCCAGGCGATTTCCGGATCGGTGTAGGCCACCGACGGGATCACCCGCGCGACCCATTCCTTCTTCTCGCCGGCGGCGACTTCGGCGGCGAGCTTGCCTTCGTGCGTGGCCTTGTGCGCGAGCATCGGGTTACCGACCAGATCGCCGATGGCGAAGATGTGCGGCACGTTGGTGCGCATCTGCCGGTCCACCGGGATGAAGCCGCGATCGGTGACGCCGACGCCGGCCTTGTCGGCGTCGATCTTGCCGCCGTTGGGCGAGCGGCCTACCGCGACCAGCACGCGGTCGAACACCTGCGCTTCGGGGGCCTTTTCGCCTTCGAAACTGACCTTGATGCCTTCCTTCAGCGCCTCGGTGCCGGCGGCCTTGGTCTTGAGATACACCGCCACGCCCTGCTTCTTCAGGCGATCGGCGAGCGGCTTGACCAGATCCGGATCGGCGCCGGGCATCAGCTGATCGAGGAACTCGACCACGGTGACTTCGCTGCCCAGCGCGCGGTACACGGTGGCCATTTCCAGGCCGATGATGCCGCCGCCGACGACCAGCAGTTTCTTCGGGATTTCGGCCAGTTCCAGCGCGTCGGTGGAATCCATCACGCGCTTGTCGTCCCACGGGAAGCCGGGCAGCTTCACCGCCTGGGAACCGGCGGCGATGATGCATTGCTCGAAGCGGATCAGCTGGGTGCCGCCCTCGCCCGTCACTTCCAGTTCGTTCGCGGAAACGAACTTGCCGGTGCCGGCGACCACGCGCACCTTGCGCTGCTTGGCCATGCCGGCCAGACCCTTGGTCAGCTGGCCGACGACTTTTTCCTTGTAGCTGCGCAGCGCGTCGAGATCGATCTTCGGCTCGCCGAAGCTGACGCCGTAGTCGCTGGCGTGCTTGGCTTCGTCGATGACCGCGGCGGCGTGCAGCAACGCCTTGGACGGAATGCAGCCGACGTTGAGGCAGACGCCGCCGAGGCTGGCGTAGCGCTCGACCAGCACCGTGTCCAGGCCGATGTCGGCGGCGCGGAACGCGGCGGTGTAGCCACCAGGGCCGGAGCCGAGCACGAGCATGCGGCATTCCACGTCGGCCTTGCGGCCGCTCGCGGCGGCGGCGCTGAGTGCGGGCGTGCCGGCGGCGGCCGGCGGTGCGCTGGCGGCGGGCGCCGGCGCCGGCGCGGCTTTCGGCGCTTCGGCGGCGGCCGGCTTGGGCGCATCGCCCTCGCCCTGCGTTTCCAGGATCGCGATCACCGCGCCCTCGGCCACCTTGTCGCCAATCTTGACGCTGATCGACTTGACCACGCCGTCGGCCGACGACGGCACTTCCATCGTCGCCTTGTCCGATTCCAGCGTGACCAGGCCCTGATCCTTCTTGACCGTATCGCCGACCGCGACCAGCAATTCGATGACCGGGACGCCGTCGTAATCGCCGATGTCGGGAACCTTCACTTCAATGCTGCTGGCCATCGCGCTGCGTCCTCTTCGGTGCGTTGCGGGCGCGCGGTGCGCGTCCGTCGTGGGGGCGCACGGCCAAGCCGTGCGTTCGGCGCCCGCCGCGAAGGCCGGCGCCTGCGATGCTTGCCCGCGAATGCGCTGAGGCAGCGCGGGCCGGCGCGCGGCTTATCGGGCCGGCGCCGCGGTGTCGGTCAATTCCTTGTCGAGCTCGTCCAGCGACTCGCCCAGCGCGCGCCAGCGGCGCTCGCGCTTGGAGGCGCTTTCGTTGGAAGCCTCGGTCAGCAAACTCGCTTGCTTCATGATGATTTCGCCGGCGCCGCAATCCGGGCGCACGCCGCTCACGCGCAGCCCATCGACCACGAACAACAACTGATCCTTGTCCTGGTATTCGGCCGGCTTGTCCTTCGGCGCCATGCTTTCCAGCGCGCGCTTCCAGCCGGCGACCAGGCGCTGGGCGAGCGCGGCCGGAATCGGCGCTTCCTCGTTATCGACTTCCTGATCCACGCGCAGTTGCAGGGCGCCGCTGGCGCGGCCGGTGTTCCACACCGCGACGCGTTCGTTGGGCATGGCGTGGCGCAGCGTCCAGTCGGCGTCGCCGCTGCCGGGGATCAGCAGCAGGCCGCTTTCGGTGCCGCGGGTGGGCAGGTAGGTCAGGGTCAGGCGCGCTTCGGCCTTGGCCGCCAGCAGTTGTTCCACCGCCGAGCCGTGATTCTCGGTCGCCGGCGGCCAGCCGCGGCCGAGCGCGAACTGGCATTGATCGGCGGCCTGCGCGAACGGCGCGGCCAGCGCGGCGGCGAGGCCGAGCCAGGCCAGGCGGCGGGAGGCGGAAGCGGTACGCGAGGAACGAATCATTGCGGCGGGGGATCCTGTTGGGCGACGGCGGTGACGAATCTCGAACACGAGGGCGGCGCGAACTCGGCCGCCGTCGGCGACGGCGCGGGCGGCGATGCGGGGCGAAACCGCCGCGCAGCGACCGCAGACTTAACGTGCGATCGGCGCGTTACAGCAGCACGCGGCGCATGTCGGCCAACAACTGCGCCAGATACGCGGTGAAACGCGCGGCGGCGGCGCCGTCGATGACGCGGTGATCGTAGGACAGCGACAGCGGCAGGATCAGGCGCGGCGCGAACTGCTTGCCGTCCCACACCGGCTTGGTCGCCGACTTCGACACACCGAGGATGGCGACTTCCGGCGCGTTGACGATCGGCGTGAACGCGGTGCCGCCGATGCCGCCGAGCGAGCTGATCGAGAAGCAGCCGCCGCTCATGTCGGCCGGACCGAGCTTGCCGTCGCGCGCCTTGGCGGCGAGTTCGCCGGTTTCCTTCGCGATCTGCAGCACGCCCTTCTTGTCGCAGTCGCGCACCACCGGCACGACCAGGCCGTTGGGCGTGTCGGCGGCGAAGCCGATGTGGAAGTACTTCTTCAAGGTGAGGTTTTCGCCGCTCGCATCCAGCGATGCGTTGAAGTTCGGGAACTTCTGCAGCGCCGACACCGAGGCCTTCATCAGGAAGGCGAGCATGGTCAGCTTCAGGCCGGCCTTCTCGTTCTCTTTGTTGAGCGCCACGCGCAGCGCTTCCAGGTCGGTGATGTCGGCATCGTCGTGCTGGGTGACGTGCGGGATCATCGCCCAGTTGCGCGCCAGGTTGGCGCCGGAGAGCTTCTGGATGCGCGACAGCGGCTTGGTTTCGGTCTCGCCGAACTTGCTGAAATCGACCTTCGGCCACGGCAGCAGATTGAGGCCGCCGCCCAGGCTCGGCGCCGCGCCGGCGCTGGCCGGCGCACCGCCGCCGCCCTGCATGACGCCCTTGACGAAGGACTGCACGTCTTCCTTGCTGATGCGGCCGCCGCGCGCGCTGCCGCTGACCCGCGCCAGGTCCACGCCGAGCTCGCGCGCGAACAGGCGCACGGCCGGGCTCGCGTAGGGCACCTTGTCGGGCATGAGCTCATCGGCGGTGAAGGCGACCGGCGGCGTGCGCGGAGGCAGGGCTTCCGGGTCGGTGCCGGCATTGGCGCCGGCGATGGGCGCGGGGGCGGCTTCGGACTTGGCCGGGGGGGCGGGTTGCGGGGCTTCTTGTTTCGCCGGCGCGGGGGCTTCGGCTTTGGCGGGCGCGGCGGGTTTTGCGGGTTCTTGCGGTTGCGCTGGCGCCGCTTTTGCGTCCCCTTCGGTGGGCTCGATCAACGCCACCACGCTGCCTTCGGCCAGCTGATCGCCGATCTTGACCTTGAGTTCGCGGATGATGCCCGCGAACGGCGCCGGCACTTCCATGGTGGCCTTGTCGGATTCCAGCGTGACCAGTCCCTGGTCCTGGGTCACCGTGTCGCCGACCGCGACCAGCAATTCGATGACGGGTACACCGTCGTAGTCGCCGATGTCGGGGACGCGTGCTTCCTTCAGATCAGCCATGTTCGTGGGGCTCCGCAATGCGCGAAAACCCTATTGTGGCGTGTGCAGGCGGTCACGCCAACCGCACAGGGCACGGTGCAGTACTAAAGGCCTAAGCGGCACAGCCGGCGCGCCGTGGCGGACTTGCGTACGCCACAGTACTGGGACGCGACCGGGGCGCTGCGATGGGTGGCCCGGCTTGCCTCGCCCGGCCTGTCGAGCAGCGGGAAGCACGCTGCCGCCTGGGAATAGCCGACTACTTCGCCTGCTTTTCCTTGGCCTCGACCTTGAGCAGCCCCAGCGGCTCACCGTCGAACCGGTAGCTCAAGGCATTGTCGAGCGCGTCCAGCTCGCGCATGCGCCGGCACAGGCCGTCGGCGCGGCGGCCCAGTGCGTCGGCGCGGGGCTGCACCGCCGCTTCGACCTGCGCGTCCAGCTTGTCCATGCGCTTGAACTTGTCGGTGTCGCCGCTGAGGGCGGCGGTGACGGTGCCGCCGACCAGTTCGCCGATCACGGTCGGCAGGGTCTCGCCGAGCGCGTCGGCGATGCCGTCGCCCAGCGCCTTGCCGCTGAAACGGGTCGGGGTGATGACGTTGCTCAGCCGGTTGTCGAGCTGCTTGCGCGCCCTGTCGAGGTGGGCGCGGGTGCGGTCGGGATGGTTGCCGAGCACCGCAGCGACTTCGCCGAGCGCGGTGAAGGCGATATCGGCGGCCTCGCGGCCGATGTGCTGAGCCTCGGGCATGGCCGCGCGCGTGCCGCGCTCGAACTCGGCGATGCGGACCGTGTCGGCGCTGCTCAGCTGCACCCAGCGGTCATCGACGAACATCCGGCCCTGGCGCATGACGATCGCCTTGGGCGCGCCGTCTTTGCGGGTCAGGATCAGGCTGCGCTCGTTGAGGGTCAGCTCGAACGGGCTGTCGATTTCGCAGTTGGCATCGACGTGGACGTCGGCGAAGGCCGCGCCGCAGGCCAGCGTCATTGCGGCCAGGGCGGTGAGTCGGAGCGGAAGGCGAGCGCGCATCGTCGGATCCTCGACGGTGGAATGGCATTCAGATTGCCTTGAAGGCCTGCGCACTGCCCGTGCCGTTGGATGGCGTGACATTAGTCATGGCCGTTCGCTATGCCGGCTGTGGCGGTTCGCCAGGTGCGGTGCGTGCGAGTTCGGAACGCTTCGAGCGCAGTGAATAGCCGCGAATGTTCCGCGCGTATCCATACGACGGAAAAGTTTCACGCATGGATCTAGCTTCCAATTCGATGCAGAAAAACAGGCGTTTCTACGCCGTTTAGGTACGCGCTGAAGATGTTCCGATCGCCTCCGCCGTGTTGAACGCATCTCCGCCGGATCAGAATTCATGCCACCCACGATTCGTTCATCGAACGCATGAACACACGAAAATCGTTGTTTTAAAGGCTTTTTCGTCGCCATGAGCGAGCATCTGACCGCAAACATCAAACTCTGAACAACACGCGACGATCAAAAATTAAACACCGTTTCCGACCAGTCCGAATATGTTCATTTCGTTCATTTTCCCCTTGAAAACAGGCCTCTAACACGCTTCGTTCGTGAAAAGTTCCTTCACGTCGATTCGCGCGGCAAGTTCGGTTCATGCATGCGTTGTTACCTTGCGCACCGCCTCCCCCAAGGCGTCGTGCAACACACAACACAACAACAGGAGTCCACTCCATGATCCGTTTTCGTCATTTGACCCTTGCCATGATCGGCGCGCTGGCGTTCGCCCCCGCCGCTTTCGCTCAGGATGCGTCCACCGACAGCGCCAGCGGCAAGCGCTTCGCCATCGTCGGCGGCTACGCGCTGACGCAGCCGACCAAGAATCCGCAGATCGCCGGCACCCGCACCAATCTGGATGGCGACGGTGCGCCGACGCTCAGCGCCAGCTACTTCATCAACGACAACATCGCCATCGAGGCGTGGGGTTCGGCGGACAAGTTCGGCCACCGCGTCAACGCCGGCGGCGGCAAGATCGGCAGCGTCGATTCGCAGCCGATCGCGCTGAGCGGCCAGTACCACTTCCGCGGCGCCGACACCATCGTGCGTCCGTTCGTGGGCCTGGGCTACTACGAAGCCAACTACAGCAATGAATCGCTGTCGGGCGGCCAGCGTCTGGGCGTGGAAAACGCCAAGGGCGCCATGGCCACGGCCGGTGTCGATCTCAACATCAACCCGACCTGGTTCGCCCGCGCCGACGTGCGCTACATGCAGGGCAAGCCGGACGTGAAGCTGGACGGCGTCAAGGTCGGCGAAGCCGAACTGAACCCGGTCACCGTCGGCGTCGGCATCGGCGCGCGCTTCTGATCAACCGAACCGGTTGAAACAGCAAGTGCGGTAACGCAGTGGCGGCAAACGCCGCAGCGGTAGTTAGAAGTAACAGGAACGGGCTCCTTCGGGGCCCGTTCTTTTTTATGGTGATGCGAGCGGACTAGCGCCCGGCTTCGTCGACGAAATGGATCACGTAGAACCCCGCGCCGGTCGGATCGTTGAGGCGGGCGATGCGGGCCACGCCGGTGGCGTCGAACGGCGCGAACGCGAGCTGCCCGCCCAGCGCCAGCGCGCGCTCCACGTACAGGTCCACGTCCGGCACCTGCACATAGATCGACCAGTGCGGCGGCAGATCGCCCCAGTCCGGCTGCATCTGCAACAGGCCGCCGAGCATGCGTTGTTCATCGACGAACACGCGGTAACCGGTCGGCGCATGCGGATGCGCCTGCATGCGCCAGCCGAACAAGCGCTGGTAGTAGGCCTCGGCGCGGGCGATGTCGCGGGTGGCCAGTTCCGCCCAGCACACCGCGTTGTCCACGCCGATCGCGTCCACGCCCGGATGCGCGCGCTGCTGCGCCAGCGAGAACACCACGCCTTCCGGATCGGCGCATACGGCCATGCGCACGTGCTCCATCAATTCGAACGGCGCGGCGATCATCTGCCCGCCCAGCGCCACCGCGCGCGCGGCGATGGCGTCGCAGTCGGCGGCGCGGAAATACACGCCCCAGTGCGAAGCAGTGTTGCCGTCGGGCCCGGGCAAGGCGCCGGGCACCAGACTGTAGGTGCCGGCCACATCCAGGCCGTTGAGTTTGAAAATCGTATACGCGCTGGCGTCGGGCATCGGCGTGCGTTCGACCGTCCAGCCGAACAGCGCGCAATAGAACGCCTCCACGGCGGGTTGATCGTCGCTCGCCAACTCGAACCAGCACGGTGCCCCGGGAGCGTGGACGAGCGCGGTCATGTTGCTTCTCCCCCTGACTACGCTTCGACACTACGCCGTGGCGAAGCAATCGTCATGGCGCGCTGCGGCGAAGCGCGCACGCATGTTCACTCTCGTTCACCCACAGTCGCGCGCGCGAGGTTGCGGGACAACTGTATAGACGCGTGATCGGGCGTTTACCGATCCGCCTGCGCGAGAGCGCGCTTAAGGATGTTCAGCTTCCGCGTGAACGCGCTCGCGGCGCAGCAGGTACAGGCCGCTGGCGACGATGATCGCCGCGCCCACCCAGGTGATCGAATCGGGCAGCACGCCCCACAGGCTGAGGTCGAGGATCACGCCCCAGATCAGCGCGGTGTATTCCAGCGGCGCGATCAGCGAGGCCTCGCCGAGACGGAACGCCTCGGTGACCGCGTACTGGCCGAGCGAACCGGCCACGCCCAGGCCGAGGATCAGCCACCAGTCCTCGCCGCGCACCGGCACCCAGCCCGACCAGGCCAGGGCGCCGGCGCCCAGGCTGATCATCACCATCAACCACACCATCATCGACTGGGTGCTGTCGGTGCGCGACAGCACGCGCACGGTGATCGCGGTGACCGCATACGCCAGCGACGCGGCCGCCACCGCCAGCGCGGCGGTGCTGAGCATGCCTTCGCCGCTGGGGCGCAGCAGCACCATTACGCCGAGCAGGCCGACGCCGATCGCGATCCAGCGCCGCGGCCCGACCCGTTCGCCCAGGATCGGCCCGGACAGCGCGGTGATCAGCAGCGGCGCGATGAAGAAGACCGAGTACGTGGTGGACAACGGCAGCCGGTTCACGCCGTAGACGAAGGCGGCCATCATGCCCACGCCCAGCACGCCGCGCAGCAGATGCAGCGGCCAGCGCACCCGCAACAGCGAGCGCAGGCCGACGCTGGCGAGCGCCCAGGTCAGCACGAACGGCAACGACGACAGGCCGCGCAGAGTCGCGACCTGGAACGGCGGGTAGTGCTCCGACAGCAGCTTGAGCAGCGCGTCCATCATCGAAAACATCAGCACCGCGATCAGCATGCTCGCGATCGCACGGCGCTGCCGCGACGCGATCGCGGTCATGGCCTGCGCCCGCGAGCGCTGCGCGGATGGATGCGGGGATAAAGCAGGACAGTCATGGCGGCCGGCACGAACGGGACTGGTCATCATGCCGCGCTCGCGGCGCGCGCGTCACCTGGGCAGTGTCACCTCATCGCGCCACGCCGAACGCGCGCGCATGCCGGCGCAGGCGCCGCCGCAGTCCCAGGGTGTAGATCTGGTAGTAACCCAGCAGCAGGCCGCCGACCGCGAGCAGGCTGCCTTGCCGCGGCAGCCAGCCTTCGTGCATGTCGCTCCAGGCGTGCGCGGCCTGCCACAGGCCGTAGACGATGCGCGCGGCGACGATCAAGGTCAGGCCCAGCACCAGCCAGCGATTGGGGGTGTAGTACAGGCCCCGGGCTTCGTCTTCGAAGCGGGTCAGCGTCAGGCCCAGTGCGCCGAGCGCGCAGCCCGCCGCCAGCCCGGCCGCGGCGTATACGGGCGCGTCGTCGATCCAGTGCCCGATCACCCAGACGCTGGCGAAGAACAGCAGCAGCGAGATCAGCGACAGCGCCGTCGCCAGAGCGACCGCCCACGGCAGCGCGCGGCGCCGCGCTTTGCCGTAGCGGTAGCGCTGGATCAGGCCGATCGGAATCAGCAGCGCCCACAGCGCCAGCAGGACCAACAGCAGCAGGGGAATCAGCAGCAGTAGCGGCATGGCCTCAGCTTACCCGGCTGCGCCGCGATGGGGCGTGGCGAGCGGTCTGCTGAGCCTCGCCTTCGCGGGAACGACGGCTTGCGACGAAGCCGCGCCGTCCCCGCCTTCACGGGGACAGCGACTGCGAAACCGGCAACCGCCGCGC
Source organism: Lysobacter sp. TAB13 (assembly GCF_052113885.1). Taxonomy (NCBI): domain Bacteria; kingdom Pseudomonadati; phylum Pseudomonadota; class Gammaproteobacteria; order Lysobacterales; family Lysobacteraceae; genus Lysobacter; species Lysobacter sp. TAB13. Next base: position 38,229 of record NZ_JBFRDR010000032.1, read on the forward strand.
CGCCTCAGGCCGCCTTGTCGAAGCTGGCGATATCGATCACGAAGCGATAGCGCACATCGCCCTTGAGCATGCGCTCGTAGGCCTGATTGATCTGATCGATGTCGATCAGCTCGATATCCGAGGCCACGCCGTGCTCGGCGCAGAAGTCGAGCATTTCCTGGGTTTCGCGGATACCGCCGATCATCGAGCCGACCAGCTTGCGGCGCTTGCTGATCAACAGCCCCGCCGCGACCGGCGCCGGGGTTTCGGGAATGCCCAGCAGCACCATCGTGCCATCGACCTTGAGCAGGCCCAGGTAAGCGTTGTAGTCGTGCTCGCCGGAGACCGAGTCGATGATGAAATTGAACTTGCGCGCCAGTTGCTTGAACGTGGCCGGATCGCGGGTCGCGGCGAAGGCGTGCGCGCCCAGCGCCAGCGCGTCGGCGCGCTTGGACTCCGACGTGCTCAGCACGGTCACGTGCGCGCCCATCGCCACCGCCAGCTTGACCGCCATATGGCCCAGCCCGCCCAGGCCGACCACCGCGACCTCGTCGCCGGCCTGCACGCCGTAGTACTTCAACGGCGAATAGGTGGTGATGCCCGCGCACAGCAGCGGCGCGGCGCGATCGAGCGGAATCGACTCGGGGATGCGCAGCACATAGGCCTGATCGACGGTGATGCGGGTCGAGTAGCCGCCGTAGGTCGGCGCGCCGGTGGCGCGTTCGCGCGAGTTGTAGGTGCCGGTCATGCCCTGGTCGCAATATTGCTCATCGCCGGCCTTGCACTGCGGACATTGCCGGCACGAATCGACGAAACAGCCGACGCCGACCGCGTCGCCGGGCTTGAACTGGGTAACGTTGGCGCCGGCCTGGGCGATTCGGCCGACGATTTCGTGGCCCGGCACCATCGGGAACACCGATCCGCCCCATTCGTCGCGGGCCTGGTGGATGTCCGAGTGGCAAACGCCGCAATAGAGGATGTCGATCAGCACCTCGTCAGGGCCGGGCTCGCGGCGGTCGATCGAAAACGGGGCCAGGGGCGAAAGCGCGTTCTGCGCGGCGTAGGCAGCGGTCTTGTGCATGGCGGTTCCAGGTGAAGTGGAGACGGGCGCGGCGGCGTGGGGTCGGTGCGGTCGCGGGGACCGCGGGGACCGGGCGGGCGGCGGATGCGCCGGCGCCGAAGCCGAAACGGTGCCCGACCATTCTAGGCGGGCGATGTGCCGGCGGCGTCAAACCGGCCGATAGTTGACCGCATCGCGGCTGCAACGCTGCGTATCGCCGCCGCGCTTGCGTTACCCTTTGCGGCGTTTCCCTTCATTACCTGCGAGTGCGCCATGCCTTCTTTCGACGTCGTGTCCGAAGTGGACACCCACGAATTGACCAACGCGGTCGATCAGGCCAATCGCGAACTGTCCACCCGCTTCGATTTCAAGGGCGTGGACGCCAAGTTCGTGCTCGACGACAAGCACATCACCCAATCGGCTCCGAGCGAGTTCCAGCTCGAACAGATGACCTTGATCCTGCGCCAGCGCCTGGCGGCGCGGCAGATCGACGCGCGCTGCCTGGAATTCGGCGAGGTCGAGAGCAATCTGGCCGGCGCGCGGCAGAAAGTCACCGTGCAGCAGGGCATCGAGCAGAAGCTGGCGAAGAAGATCGCCGCGGCGATCAAGGACGCCAAGCTGAAGGTCGAGACCCAGATCAACGGCGACAAGCTGCGCATCACCGGCAAGAAGCGCGACGACCTGCAGACCGCGATCGCGCTGCTGAAGTCCAGCACCTTCGAGCGGCCCTTGCAGTACGACAACTTCCGCGACTGAGTTCGCCATGAGCCAGGCCCCCGCCGCCGATCCAATCGAAGCGACCCGCCGCTGGCTGGAGCGCGCGGTGATCGGCCTGAACCTGTGTCCGTTCGCCAAGGCGGTGCTGGCCAAGGGCCAGGTGCGCTTCGTGCTGAGTCAGGCGCTCACGCCGGAGGATTTGCTCGAAGAGCTGGCCTCGGAGCTGGTGCTGCTGGAGCAGAGCGATCCGGACAAGATCGACACGACCTTGTTGATTCATCCGCGGGTGTTGACCGACTTCCTGGACTTCAACGATTTCCTCGACCTCGCCGACGGCGCGGTCGCGGCCCTGGACCTGGAGGGCGAGATTCAGGTCGCCAGTTTCCATCCCGACTACCAGTTCGCCGGCACCGATTTCGACGATGTCGGCAATTGCACCAACCGCTCGCCCTATCCGACCTTGCATCTGCTGCGCGAGCTCAGCGTCGAGCGCGCGGTGGCGGCGTTTCCGGATCCGGAGGTGATCGTGGAGCGGAATCTGGAGACGTTGGAGAAGTTGGGGTTTGAGGGGTGGCGGCGGTTGATGGGTTAGAGGGGGTTATCGCTTAAGAGCAAAAGCGAATCCCCCCTGCCCCCCTTTTTCAAAGGGGGGAACAGCAAGAGCTTGCTCGCAACGAAGCTTCGTCGTCTGAGCCCCTTCGCCTCCCCAAGAACGCTTCCCCCCTTTGAAAAAGGGGGCCAGGGGGGATTTGCTCTTAGCTACGAACCCCACCCGCAACCCGCCCATCCCCACCCCGCAGCACCGCATCGAGCAATTCATGCGCCCGCCCCAGCGAAGCGACGATGCGATGGCCGAAGCCGCGCAGCTCATCCCCGGGCGCGACCAGATCCGGCACCTGGATCGGCGTCGCCCCCGCCGCGAGCGCCGCGCGCACGCCCGGTTCGGAGTCTTCCAGCACCACGCACCGGCGCGGGTCCACGCCGAGTTCGCGCGCGGCCAGCAGATAGATGTCCGGCGCCGGCTTGGGATGCTCGACATCGCTGCCGGTCACGATCACGCCGAAGCGATCGATCAGACCGCTGGCGGCGAGCTTGCTCAGCGCGCGCTCGCGCCGGGTCGAGGTCGCCACCGCCTTGGCGATGCCGTGCGCTTCCAGCAGATCCAGCAATTCCAACAGACCGCTCTTGCGCGGCAAGCCGGCGACCACGCGCTCGTCGTACAAGCGATAACTGGTGTCGCGCAGCCGCGTCGCCGCGTCTTCGCCCAGATGCCCGGCCAGCATCGCGAAGCTGGCGCGATCGTGCATGCCGACCATCGCCAGCCATAGGCGGTCGTCGGCGTCGATCGATTCGGTCAGCGCCGCTTCGCGCCAGGTTTCCAGCATCGCCCGTTCGCTGTCGAGCATCAGCCCGTCCATGTCGAACAACACCGCGGCGGGGACGAAATCGAGCGGACGCACGGCGAACTCAGCCACGGAACAAGGTCTCAAGGTCGGTGGAATCGAGCGTGCGCCATTGCCCGCTCGGCAAATCCTGCAGCGACAAACCGCCGATGCGCGCGCGATGCAGCGCGTCCACGTGGTTGCCGACCGCGGCGAACATGCGCCGCACCTGGTGGTAACGGCCTTCGGTGAGGATCAGCCGCGCGCGGCGCGGTTCCAGCACTTCCAGTGCGGCCGGCGCCAGCGGCGTCTTCTCCGCTTCCAGCATCAGCTCGCCGCTGGCGAAGATCGCGCCTTCCTCGCCGCGCAGGTCCGAGGCCAGCGTGGCCTCGTAGACCTTGGCCAGATTGGCCTTGGGCGAAACGATCCGGTGCAGCAGGCCGCCGTCGTCGGTCAGCAGCAGCATGCCGCTGGTGTCGCGATCCAGCCGCCCGACCGTGGACAGCAGCGGCGAACGCAGGCGATAACGCGGCGGCAGCAGGTCGTAGACGATGCGGCCGGGGTCCTTGGTCGAACAGGTGTAGCCGACCGGCTTGTGCAGCAGAATCGTCAAGCCCAGCGGCGGATCGAGCGCTTCGCCGTCGATGCGGATAGCGTCGTGCTCGACTTTGTCGTCGGCGTACAACACCTCGCCGCCGGCATCGGTGATGCGGCCCTGGCGGAACATCGCGGTCACGTCCTTGCGGCTGCCGTAACCCAGGTTGGCGATCAGCTTGACCAGTTTCATGCGCGGCCCCGCGCCTTGATCGCCTCGACCACCTTGAAGCCGCCTTGCTGGGCGACCGTGCGCACCTGGCCGAAACGTTCGTCGAGCACCACCTCATAGGGCAGATGGCGATTGGCGACCAGCCACAGACGGCCGCCGGGATTGAGCGCCTCGGCGGCCACGGCGATGAAGCGGCGGCCGATGTCGGGACGCTCTTCGCGGCCCTGGGCGTGGAACGGCGGATTGCTGACGATCACGTCGTAGCGCTGGGACAGGCCGGCGGTGACGTCGTGCCAGAAGAATTCCATCGGCACCGCGCTTTGGAGGCGCTGCATGTTGATCCGCGCCAGTTGCACGGCGCGCCCCTGCGCTTCGTACAGATCCAGCGCGGTGATGCGCGGGCAGCGCGCCAGCAGTTCCGCCGACAGATAGCCGTAACCGGCGCCCAGGTCGGCGGCGCGGCCGGCCAGATCGGCCGGCAGGTGTTCGGCCAGCAGCGCCGAGGCCGGATCGACCCGGTCCCAGGCGAACAGGCCCGGACGGCTGCGGAAACGGCCGCCGAGGATCTCGCGCGGCGCGTCCAGCGCGGCCCATTGCCGCGCCAGTTGCGGATCGGGCGCGCCGTCCAGCGGTGGGGTCCAGAACACCCGGCATTTGCGCTTGGACAGGCTGGCGACCTTGCCGGCGATGCGGGCCAGATCGTCCTCGCCCGAACGCGCGCCCTCGTCGTTGCGCAGGCAGGCGACCACCCGCCCGCCCGGCGCGGTGTGCGCGATCGCCTGCGCGAACAGCGCGCGCGCTTCCTCGCGCTGGCGCGGCGGCAGCACCAGCACCAGCGGATAACGCTTGGCCGCCGGTTGCGCGGGATCGGCCGATTCGAGCTCGATCGTATCCAGGCCGCCGCGATGCAGGGCGTCGAGCGCGGGCTTGTAATCCTGCTCGCAGACCAGCCCCGGACGCGGCCGCTGGCGCAGGCCGACGCCGTCGCGCGCGCGCAGGAACAGCACGCCGCCGTGTTCAGGCCAGCTCAGTACGCCGTCGGCGAAAGGCTGGAACAGGGTATCGAGCGCGTCGTCGGAGGGATCAATGCGCATGGCAATTGCGGAGGGATTCGATCATCGCGCCGATTTTACGCGGCTGCGCGCTAGGGTGTGGCATTGGATCTCAAGGAGGATGCCGTGCGCCTGCCCGTCCTGATCGCGGCTGCGCTGATGCCGGCGGTGGCCTGGTTCGCGCAGCAGGGCTATTTCGGCCCCGACACCGGCGAAATCTCCGATCGCTACCCCACTTTGCTGGTCGCGGCCGGTTACGCGTTCTCGATCTGGGGCCTGATTTTCCTGCTCGATCTGGCCTTCGCGCTGTGGCAGTTGCGCGGACGCTGGCGCGAGCACGAGACCCTGCTGCGGCTGCGCCCGGCGGTGGCGGCCGGTTTCACCCTGACCGCGCTGTGGATGCCGATCTTCTCGCAGCAGTGGTTCTGGCTGGCCCTGGCGGCGATCTGGCTGGCGCTGGCGTGCATGGCCTGGGCCGCGGTGGTGCTGGCCCGCGACCTCTCGCCCCTGCCTGGGCAGACGATCTGGGCCAAGTTCGCGATATCCCTGCACGCCGGCTGGCTGTCGCTGGCGGCATTCCTGAACACCGCGCAGGTGATCGTGGCCTATCGGCTGCTGCCGACCGACCGCATGCTGGTGTGGAGCCTGGCGTTGCTGGCGCTGGCGGCGGTGTTGCTGCTGGCGCTGAACGCGCGCATGCGCGGCAGCACCGGTTACACCCTCGCCGCGCTCTGGGGTTTGGCCGCGGTTTATGTGAAGCAGGCCGATTCGGCGCTGAGCGGCGCCGCTATCGCCGCGTGGGCCGCGCTCGCGGTCGCGGCGTTGTTGCTGGCGCAGACCTTATGGCTGCGGTTGCATCCGCGCCATCGGGTGTTTTCCGGACATCTGTCGCCGGGCGAATGAGCGCGCGTCACGCCTATCGCAAATCTCGCTGCGATTTCGCGCCGGCGCAACGCCGGCTTCATCGCATCGCAACGCCGCGATGGGGACGATGCCAGACGATCCCCTGAATCAGGAGCGATAGCAGATGCGAGCCCTATTCGTCGGCGGCACCGTCGACAACAGCGAACTCGACTTCGACAGCGGCGAGCCGCCGCTGCATTACCCGCCCGATACCGGCAGCGGCACTCAGCGTTATCGATTGCATCATGTCGGCTTGCGCGAAGGGTCGATGGTGTACGTCGTGTACGCGGCGGCGGATCTGGCCGATACCGAGGTCGAGCGCGTGGCGGAAGAGCGCGGATATGCGCGCAGGTTTCAAGCGCAGCCGCAGTTGCAGGTTTAAAAGCGTTCCCTCGCCCCAACCCCTCTCCCGCAAGCGGGAGAGGGCTTCAAGTCCGAGTCGCAAGTGCTCCCTCTCCCGCTTGCGGGAGAGGGCCGGGGTGAGGGCCGCGCCTCAGCCCTGCAACTCGCGCAAGGTCACCGAAGGCGGCGCATCCAGCACCCGCCGCGTCGCGAACATGCCGGCCGCCAACGCCGCCAGCACACCCAGGCCGCCGCCGGTCGCGGCCATGCGCCAATCGAATTCCCACGGCAGATCGAACACCTGCACCGCGACCACGCCGGCCAGCACCGAAGCGGCGATGGCCGCGGTCAGGCCCGACAACAAACCGATCGCGGCGAACTCCGAGGCCTGCGCCAGGCGCAACTGCCTGCGGCTGCCGCCGAGCACGCGCATCACCCCGCCTTCGAGCAGGCGTTCGTCCTGGCTCGCACTCACCGCCGCCATCAGCACCAGCAAACCGGCGATCAGCGAGAAATAGAACACCACCTCGACCACGGTCGACACCTGATCGGCGGTGCTGCGCACTTGCTTGAGCACAGCTTCCACATCGATCACGGACAGGTTCGGAAACTGCTCGACCAACTGCGACGTGAAGCGCGTCTGCGCCGGCGGCACGCTGATCGCGGTGATGTAGCTGGCGGCATAGCCGTCCATCGATCCGGGCGAGGCGATCACGAAGAAGTTCGGGCGGAAGCTCTCCCAATCGACCTTGCGCAGGCTGGTGATCCTGGCGCTGAAGGCTTGCCCGGCGATATCGAAACCGACCGTGTCGCCGACCTTCCAGCCCAACGTCTCGGCGAAGCTTTCTTCCACCGAAACCTCCGGCTGAGCGAGCTTGCGCGGCGCCCAGAACTTGCCGTCGACCAGCTTGTTGTCGGCGCGCAGCGTTTGCGCCACCGACAGGTTGAACTCGCGCTCGGCCAGTTGCTTGGCGCGATCGCCGCGTTCGGCGTAGCTGTCGCCGGTCACCGGCTTGCCGTTGTACGACACCAGCCGCGCACGGATCATCGGGAACAAGGTCGGCGCGGCCAGCCCTTGCGCGCCGATGAACTTGCGCACATCGACCAGCTGATCCTGCTGCACGTTGATGATGAAACGATTGGGCGCATCGCTGGCCAAGGCCAGCTGCCAGCGATCGAGCAGATCGGTGCGCACGAAGGTCAGCAGCAACAACGCCATCAACCCCAATCCCAACGCCGAGACCTGGGCGATGCTGGTGCCGGCGCGGCGGCTGACATTGGCCAGGCCGTAGCGCAGGCTGCCGCGCAGGCGCGAACGCAGCCGGCGCACCAGCACGATCATGCCCCAGGCCAGCAGCGCCAATACCGCCAAGGTCGCGGCGATGCCGGCGAGCATGTACGCACCCAAGGCCACCGAGCCGGCCTTCCACCACAGCAACGCGCCCAGCCCGATCAGGCCGGCGACACCGATCAGCCATGCGCTGGGCTCGGTCGGGTCCAGGTCGCGGCGCAGCACGCGCAGCGCCGGCACCCGGCGCAGCGCCAGCACCGGCGGCGCGCCGAACGCGAGCAGCACCACCAGACCGACGCCGAAACCCTGCAGCGCCGGCATCGCGCTCGCGGCCGGGATCGACATCTTCAAGGATTGTTCGAGCCAGCCGCCGATCGCCCATTGCAGGCCGAACGCGAGGGCGACGCCGATGGCGCTGGCGATCAAGCCCAGCAACACCATCTCGCCGACGTGGATGCCGACCAGGGTGCGCTGGCTCGCGCCCAGGCAACGCATGACCGCGGTGCCGGACAAATGGCGCTCGCTGTGCCGGCGCGCGGCCATCGCCACCGCGACCGCGGCCAGCACCACCGACACCAGCGCGGCCAGACCGAGGAAACGTCCGGCGCGATCGAGCGCCGAGCGCACTTCCGGGCGCGCATCGGAAATGGTTTCAAGACGCTGGCCGCGGCCGAGCGCGGGCTTTGCCGCGGCGACGAAGCGTTCGACCGCGTTGGGCGCGCCGGCCACGACCATTCGATAACGGATGCGGCTGCCGGGTTGGATCAGACCGGTCGCGGGCAGATCGGCGAGGCTGAGAAAAACCTTCGGCGCGATGTTGAAGTAATCCAGCGACGCATCGGGTTCCTGCGTGACCAGCGCGGCCAGACGCAGGCGCGAATCGCCGATGGCGATGTCCTGGCCGATCTTCGCCCCGAGCGTGTCGGCGCCGGCCTGGCTCATCCACACCGTGCCCGGCGCGGGCACGCCGCTCGCATCGCGTTCGGCGCCGCCGGCGCGATCGGCGATGCGGAAGCTGCCGCGCAGCGGAAAGCCCTGCCCCAGCGCGCGCAAATCGCCCAATTGCAGGCGCTCGCCGACGCGGATCATGGTCTGCAGTTCGGTGGCTTCGGCGCGACGCAGCTGCGGCACCGAAGCGGCTTCGCGCAACTTCCCCTGGATCGGCTGATCGGCGCGGATCACCGCGTCGCCGCCGAGCAGACGATTGGCTTCGATCGCCAGCGCGCGCTCGGCGCGATCGGTGACGAAACCGACCGCGGTCACCGCCAGCACCGCCAACACCAGCGAGGCGAGCAGGATGCGCACGTCGCCGGCTTTCAGGTCGCGGCGCAATTGCCGCCACGCCATCGCGATGATCCGGCCCACGGTCAGCCCTGCACCAGTCGGCCGCTGTCCAGGCGGATGCGGCGATGGCAGCGTTCGGCCAGATGCTCATCGTGGGTCACCAGCACCAGCGTGGTGCCGGCGTCGGCGTTGAGCTGGAACAGCAATTCGATGATCGCTTGCCCGGTGTGAGTGTCGAGATTGCCCGTGGGTTCGTCGGCGAACAGCAGCGACGGCCGGGTCACGAACGCGCGCGCCAGCGCCACGCGCTGTTGCTCGCCGCCGGACAACTGGCGCGGATAGTGCTCCAGGCGCCGGCCCAATCCGACCTTGTCCAAGATCGCCTGCGCCGGCGTGCGCGCATCGCGATCGCCGCGCAGCTCCAGCGGCAGCATCACGTTTTCCAACGCGGTCAGCGACGGCAGCAGTTGGAAGCTTTGGAACACGAAGCCGACCTTCTCGCCGCGCACGCGCGCGCGGCCGTCTTCGTCCAATGCCGAGATGTTTTCGCCGTCGAGCTTGACCGTGCCGGTGCTGGGCGAATCCAGGCCCGCCAGCAGCGACAGCAAGGTGCTCTTGCCTGAGCCCGACGCGCCGACGATGGCGACGGTGTCGCCCTTGGCGATCGAGAAACCGACCCCATCGAGGATGGTGAGTTCGCCCGACGGCAACGGTACGTGCTTGCCCAGGCCATCGACTTCCAGCGTCGCCACGCCGCGCGCCGCCGGTTGCCGCGCTTCAGCCTGCGGTTCGTCACCGTCTTTCACGATGCGGTCGGCCATGATCGAATCAGCGAGATTGGAAACTGCCATGATCGTCCTTCTGCTTGCCTCGCCGCATCATCGGGAGACGTTATTAAATGATCTTTAAGAACCTTGGCGCCCGGCATGCCGCCGCGGGCCTGCACTGCGGCGGCGCCGATACCGCCGGCTTCAGTCGCGCGAATGAAGGATATGCGGCACGGCGCGGCCCGGTTCAATGGGCCATCGGCCATGCCCGCGGGGTCGGCACGGCCGGCGCACGGGCCGCATTGTTGGCCGCGGCCGTGCTGCTGAGCGCCTGGGCGCCGCTTTCGGCCCAGCCCGCGCCGGCCGCCAAACCGCCGGCGGCGGCCCCCGCGGCCAAGGCCGCGCGCACGGTGCTGTTCATGGGCGATTCGCTTTCGGCCGGTTACGGCCTGGCCGCCTCGCAGGGCTGGGTGTCGTTGACCGCCGATCGCATCGCCAAGACCCAGCCGGGCTGGCGCGTGGTCAACGCCAGCATCAGCGGCGAAACCACCGCCGGCGGCGCGGCGCGTATCGCCGGCGAATTGCAGCGCAATAAGCCTGCGGTGGTGGTGATCGAACTGGGCGCCAACGATGGCTTGCGTGGTCTGCAACTGGCGCAGAGCCGGGCGAATCTGGAGCGCATGATCCAGGCCGCGCAGGGCGCCAAGGCACAGGTGCTGCTGATCGGCATGCGCATGCCGCCGAACCAGGGCAAGGAATACACGGAAGGCTTCGAGCGCAATTATCGCGAGCTGTCGCAGAAGTACCGCACTCAGTTGCTGCCGTTCCTGCTCGAACCGGTGGCGATGGATCGCGCCGCGTTCCAGGCCGACAACCTGCATCCGATCGCCAGCGCGCAACCGAAGCTGCGCGATCATGTGTGGACGAAGCTCGGGCCGATGTTGAAGTGAGGTCGCTTCGCTGCGGCGGTTGCTGTTGCCCCCTTTGACAAAGGGGGCGAACGGCCGCGAAGCGGACGTGGGGGATTTGCTTTTGCGGTTGCTCTTCGGGCCGTGTGGCTAAAAGCAAATCCCCCCTAGCCCCCCTTTTTCAAAGGGGGAATCCGGCACTACCGATCAGGTTCGTCGCGTGTCGTTCGCCGCGGCCTTTGCTGTTGCCCCCTTTGACAAAGGGGGCGAACGGCCGCGAAGCGGACGTGGGGGATTTGCTTTTGCGGTTGCTCTTCGGGCCATGCGGCTAAAAGCCCCTCCCTAACCCCCCTTTTTCAAGGGTCTTAGGAAGCAAACGCCCCTCAGAGGGGGTTGGATCGTAGCAACTTAAGGGTCGCCCGATAGAGGTCGTCGTGGCGATGGTTGAAGCGAAACTCGCACTCCTTGAGGTGCAGGTAGAAGGTGGTCTTGGC
>NZ_JBFRDR010000033.1:0-45478 GCF_052113885.1 Lysobacter sp. TAB13
CCGTTCGGGCGGGCGGTGTTGCCGCCCGGACGCGGGGCGCCGCCGGGGCGTCCGCCGGGCTTGCCGCCGGCCGGACGCGGCGCGTTGCCGCGCGCGGGGCGTTCGCTGCCGTAAGGATTGAAGCCCGGGTTGGCGTGATCGGACGGGAAGCTCGGGGCGTTGCCCGGGTGGCCGTAGGGACGCGTGCTGCGCTGGCCCTGACCTTGACCCTGGCCTTGGCCCTGACCGCCGCCGCCGCGGCGTTCGCCGTAGGGGCCGTTGCCGGTGCTGTTGCCGTTGCGATCGCCGCCGAAACCGCCGCCTTGCGGACGGCCGCGACCGGCGCCGGCACCGGCGCCCGGACCGCGATTGCCGCCGGCGCCGCCGCCGGGCTTGCCGGCGTAGGGCTTCTTGGCGCGGCCGTCGGGATTGCGATGGCCGCTGGGGCCGGTTTCGACGCCTTCGGGCACGTACCAGGTGCGGAACGCGGCCGGATTGCCGTCGGGCAGGGGCTTGACGCCCTTTTCCTTGCGCTGCTTGAACGGCTTCTGCGACTGGCGGGCGGCGGCTTCGCCGCTGACGGTCAGGCCGCCGGGCTTGCGCGGACCGCCGCGGCCGCGACCGCCGCGATCTTCGCGGACGTGGTCGAAGCGGCGCAGTTCGCGGCCTTCATCGGCGGTGTTGTGGCCGCTGACGTAGCCGGCCGAGCGCTCGCCGCCGGACAGGTGCACGGTGGACTTGGCCGCCTTGCGCTGGCCGATCACCGGCTGCAAGGTCAGCGCCGACGGGGTGCCGTCTTCCAGGCCCAGTTCGGTGCGCAGGGCATCGACCTTGTCGTTGACCAGTTCCTGCGACTGGCCGCGCAGCAGTTCGCGCGGCAGCGAAACGGTGCCGTAGCGGATGCGCTTGAGCCGGCTGACCTGGCAGCCCTGCGATTCCCACAGGCGGCGCACTTCGCGATTGCGGCCTTCCTTCACCACGACGCGGAACCAGTCGTGCGAGTCGGTGCCGCCGATGCGTTCGATCTCGTCGAACTTGGCCGGGCCGTCTTCCAGCGAGACGCCGCGGGCGAGGCGATCGACGAGGTTGTCCGGCACCGTCTCCTGGCCTTCGGGAGCGCGCACGCGGCAGACGTACTCGCGCTCGACCTCGAAGGAGGGATGCATCAGCGCATTGGCCAATTCACCGTCGGTGGTCAGCAGCAACAGACCGGTGGTGTTGATGTCGAGACGGCCGATCGCGATCCAGCGCGCGCCCTTGAGCGCGGGCAGGGAATCGAAAATGGTCGGACGGCCTTCGGGGTCTTCGCGGGTGGTGACCTCGCCTTCGGGCTTGTTGTACATCAGCACGCGAGACGGTTCGGTCAGCGCGCTGGCGACGAAGCTGCGGCCGTCCAGCTCGATCTTGTCGCCGCCCTTGATGCTCATGCCGATCTGCGCGGTCTCGCCGTTGACCTTGACCAGGCCGTCGGCGATGCGCTGCTCCAGCGCCCGGCGCGAGCCCAGGCCGGCTTGCGCGAGCACTTTGTGCAAGCGTTCTTCCAAGCGCGGCGCTTCGGGGGCCGTGCTGTCGCCGCTGCGCTTCAATGAGAGCTTGCGGGGTTTTTCGTCAGTCATTTCTGTTGCTCCGGCTGGTCGTCTTCGGACTCAGCCTCAAGTTCCGGAACGGTCGTCGTCTCGACGGCGTGTTGGTCTTGCTCGTGATCGTTCGCGTCCGCCGCGCGCTCGCCCGGCGCGGCTTCGGGGTCGTCCGAAAGGACGGTTTGTTCGGTGTGTTCGGTGTCGTCTTCGCTGTCGGCGGTTGCGCCGGCGGCTTCGGATTCGGTGGGTGCTTCATCGCCGGCTTCGGCATCGGCCGGAGCGTTTTCGGCGGCGGCGATTTCTTCATCGCCGTAGTCGTCGTCGTTGACTTCGCCGCGCTTGCCGGCCGGTTCGTCGGCGTGGCGGGCGGCGGTTTGCGCATCGGCGTCGCCGGTTTCGGAATCGCCCGGCGCCTGCTCGTCGCCGCCGTCGGCGTCTTCGTTACCGTGGCCGATGCCGCCGGCGGCGATCGCTTCGCCGCCGAACGAGAGCTGCGGTTCGAGCTCGCCGATGTCCTTGAGTTCCGACAGCGGCGGCAGTTCGTCCAGGCGCTTGAGGCCGAAGTAGTCGAGGAAGGCCTTGGTGGTGCCGAACAGGGCCGGCTTGCCGGGCACGTCGCGGTGGCCGACGACGCGGATCCACTCGCGCTCTTCCAGCGCCTTGATGATGTTGCTGCTGACCGCGACACCGCGGACCTGTTCAATCTCGCCGCGGGTGATCGGCTGGCGGTAGGCGATCAGGGCCAGGGTCTCGAGCGTGGCCCGGGTGTAGCGGGTCTGGCGCTCGGTCCACAGGCGCGCGACCCAGGGATGGACGTCGGCCTGGACCTGGAAGCGGAAGCCCGAGGCCAGTTCGACCAGTTCCACGCCGCGCTCGGCGCAGCCTTCGGCCAGCGTCTGCAGCGCGGTTTCCACGCTGTCGGCCGGGGCCGGCTGGTCTTCCGGGAACAGCGCGTGCAGCTGCGCCAGCGTCAGCGGCTGGTTGGCCGCGAGCAGGGCGGCTTCGACGATGCGGGTGACTAGGTGTTGGTCCATGTAACCGGGATTCGGGAATGGGGATTCGGGATTCGTAAGGGCGTGTAGCGGTTCAACCGTAGCGGAGAGCGGCGCGGCGCGATCGCCCCCGCGGCCGCGGATTTCGGAGACTGACTGACAGCGATGGCGCGCCGGGCGCTTGCAAGGTCCGGGTCGCGGACGGTCCGGCGCAGGCGCTCACAGGGCGCGATCGTCGTTGGCGGCGTCGTCGAACTCGCTGCTGAGCTCGATCTCGTCGGGGTCCTTCATCAGCGCCAGCGACTTGACGTAGATCGGCGCCAGCGGCCCGTCCTGCAGGATCTCGATCAACTGCTCCTTGGCCAGGGTCAGCAGCCCCAGGAAGGTCACCACCACGCCGAGCCGGCCTTCCTCGACCGTGAACAGCGTTTCGAAGCGGTGGAACACGCCGTCGTTCATGCGCGTGAGCAACTCGCCCATGCGCTGGCGCACGCTCAGCGCGTCGCGCTTGATCGCATGCTGGGTGTACAGCTCGGCGCGCTTGAACACGTCGTGCAGGGCCAGCAGCATTTCCTTCAACTCCACCGGCGGCGGCAGCTTCACCGAGGCCCGGTCCGGCACGTAGGCCTGCACCGGCACGGTGTCGCGGTCCTGGCGGGGCAGGCTGTCGATGTCTTCGGCGGCCTTCTTGAAGCGCTCGTACTCCTGCAGGCGGCGGACCAGTTCGGCGCGGGGGTCTTCCTCGATGCCTTCCTCGTTCGGCGCGCGCGGCAGCAGCATCCGCGATTTGATCTCGGCCAGGATCGCGGCCATGACCAGGTATTCGGCGGCCAGCTCGAAACGCATCTCGTGCATGGCCTGGATGTAATCGACGTATTGCCGGGTGATCTCGGCGACCGGGATGTCCAGGATGTCCAGGTTCTGCCGGCGGATCAGGTACAGCAGCAGGTCCAGCGGGCCTTCGAAGGCTTCGAGAATGACTTCCAGCGCGTCCGGCGGGATGTACAGATCCTGCGGGATCTGCAGCACCGGCTGGCCGTGGACCACCGCCAGCGGCATTTCCTGCTGCTGAGGCGTCGTCGGGCCGGGTAAGTGCCCCGTAGCGGGTTCGGTCGCGGCGGGCGCGGGGTCGTTGGTCATTCGGAACCGGCCCCTCCGGGCCGTGGGCACTGCAGTTGCAAGGATGCGTACGGCACAAGGCCGCATCGGGAATGCCGGACCGGTTGCGTACCAACCGGAATCGGAGCGTCCCTACGGGTGCTACGAACCACTCATTAAAGGCGTGTGCTTGGCCCGAACGATCCCGGCCTGCGCGACACGCGGGGCGTGGCGGCTAAGGCGTCGAGGGTTGCGGGCGCGGGCCGGTGGACTGCAGCGATGCAAGCGTACTGGCGCACCGATGGTGTGCGGGAGAGTACGGGTGCGGACGTGGCGACGGTGTGGGGTTCCGGTCGCGACGGGTTTGCTGCATCCGGCCTGACGGCAATTGAGGTTTAGGGTAAGGGCTGGGGGCGGCAGTGTCCAGCACCGGTATGAATGCCGGGTGGGGCGCGGTTCCCGGTTCAGACAAGCCGGGCCGCCCGCGCGCCGGTCCGGCCGGGTCGCCGGCGGCGGCTGGGCGGGGCGGATTAGTGCAATTGATCGGCGCGGCCGGGACACATTGCCCGGGGTTCGATCGCCTGCGGCGATCGGATTCGGTGGTCCGGCACATTGCAGGTGCCGTGCGGAGCGGGAACTCGCGGGCGATATCGCCAGGCCGTCCGCGCCGCTAAACTGCCGCGAGGGACTTTCATCCGCCTATATGGAATCGGGGATACAGATGAATCAAGCAAGGATCGCGGCCAGTTTGCTGGTCGTCGTGTTGTCGGCCTGCAAGGCCTCGGCTCCGGCCGAGAGCGCCGCTGCGGCGCCCGCCGCTACCCCGGCAGCCGCGCCGGCTCAGGCCGCCGCCGTCTCTCAGAGCGCTGCGCCGGCGGAAGCGAGCAAGCCGCAGCCCGCGGTTGCGACGGGCAAGATCGAGTTGACCGAAGGCGCGTGCAACAAGACCGAAGACGATTTCTGGTCGTTCTTCCAGGATTACGTGAACCGCGAGGACGTGCGCGCCCGCTACACCGCGCCGACCATCGAGATCCGCAGCTACGCAGACCCCAAGAAAGTGCTCGGCAGCGAGGCCGTGCAAGGCAACGGAGCGTTCAAAATCGGATTGGTCGACAATATGTGGTCCTACATCGAGCCTTCGCGTGCGGACGATGACACGCCCTACGATCGGGTCGAGCTGGACCTGCGCAACCAGGGCGATTTCATGCGCATGAATTTCTCGAAAGCCGAATATGCGCCGAACGACGATCTGATCAAGAAATTCGGCGCCCCGGGCGCCTATGTATTCCAGCACAAGGACAATTGCTGGCAATTGGTCCAAGAGCTGCGCTGACATTCATCCACAAGGAGAAGTGCGATGCCTAAGTACACGATTGTCGAATCCGTCGACAAGAAAAACACGATCGAACACATCCACGATCTGGGCGACATCGAGCGCCACCATCCCAGCCGCGGCAACGAATCCGGCCGCGTCTATGGAACGGTGAACGGCGAACGCGAAGAGTTGTTGGGCAACTACGCCGGCAAGGCGACGGTGTCCCGCGACGGCGATCACTATGTGTCGAAGGACTTTATCCTGCAGTCGGGCAGCATGAAGAGCGTGCCCGTTCCGGCGGTGGCCAACGGCTATATCGGCAAGATCGATCCGGCCAACGGCATCGTGCAGTTGTACGACAAGCCGGCCACCGATCCCAGCCGCGAGATGATCGCCCAGTACCGTCATCTGGATCTGCGCGGGACCAAGCTGGAAGTCGGCGACAAGGTCGAATACGGCCAGCCGCTGGCGCCGCAAGGCGGCTTCAACAAGGGCAATCCGAAAGCCTTCGGCGAGCACGTGCATATCGACATCAACACCGGTTACCTGCCGCAGATGGATCGTTACATCCGCGACATGGACAACGGCACGATCAGCACGGACAAGCGTCCCCCGCATTCGGAAAGCCTCACCGCCCCGGCCAAGGTGACCGATGTTTCCGGCAAGGGCACCGTCACCCATACCGGTCCCGGCGGCGGCGCGCATCACGACAAGCCGCATGCCGCCCCCATGGCCGACGGCACCCTGCGCAAGGACGAGCACGGCCCGGAAGTGAAGGCGCTGCAGGAAAAGCTCAGCCAGCTCGGTTACAAGGATGCCGACGGCAAGCCGCTGGTCGCCGACGGCAAGTTCGGCCAGCGCACCAAGGACGCGGTCGAAGCCTTCCAGCGCGATCACCATCTGAAGGAAGACGGCATCGCCGGCAAGGACACGCTGAATGCGTTGAAGACCGCGCAGCCCAAGCATGCCGACGCCGAGCCGACCCGTTCGGCCGATCCGGCGACGCGCGGGCCGCTGCTGTCGGACGCCGCGCATCCGGACAACGCGATGTACAAGCAGGCGGTCGGCGGGCTGGAAAAGCTCGGCGGCTTCAAGAACCATCAGGAGCTCGAACGCGCCGCGGCCACGCTGACCTACGACGCCCGCGTCAGCGGCCTGACCAAGATCGATCACGTGGTGCCCAACGCCAGCGGCACCGGCCTGTTCGCGGTGCAGGGCGGGCTCAACGATCCCAGCCACCAGCGCGCCTTCGTCGATCGCGCCCAGGCGACCCAGCAGAGCGTCGAGCAATCGACCCAGAAGCTGCAGCAGGATGCGCCGAAAGTGGCCGAGCCCGCGCAGGCTCAGCAGCAGGCGCGCTCGATGGTGGCGTAAGGCCCCCATTGCGCTGAGCTCGGCACGACGGCCCGCATCATTGATGCGGGCCGTCTTGTTTTCGCCAATCACCGCAAGCGGCATCGCCGTGCGCCGCGCGGCCGCCGCTACAATGCGCGTTCCCTACGTAGCTACGAAGTCGAGGCTTGGCCATGTGGTATCTGATCGAAGGTTATGACGTCGCCGACGCGCTGCCCAAGCGTGGCGAGGCGCGTCCCGCGCACCTGGCGCGCCTGCACGAACTGCGCGATCAGGGCCGCCTGCTGCTGGCCGGCCCGTGCCCGGCGATCGACGCGGAAGACCCGGGTCCGGCCGGTTTCAGCGGCAGCCTGATCGTGGCCGAGTTCGAATCCCTGGACGCCGCGCGCGTGTGGGCCGACGCCGATCCGTATGTCGCCGCCGGCGTGTATTCGCGCGTGGACGTGCGGCCGTTCCGCAAGGTCCTGCCGTGAGCGCAGGCCCGTTGCCGCGCGAGCAGCGCGTGGAAGCGATCCGCGTCGCCATCGAAGCGGCGCTGGCGCCGTCCGCGCTGGAGATCGAGGACGAAAGCCATCGCCACGCCGGCCACGCCGGCGCCCAGGACGGGCGAGGGCACTTCCGCGTCGCGGTGGTCAGCGACGCGTTCGCAGGTTTAAGCCCGATCGCGCGCCATCGCGCCGTGTACGCCGCGGTCGGCGATCTGATGAACACCGACATCCACGCCCTGGCGATCAGCGCGAAGACGCCGGACGAAGCCGCGCGCTGAAGCCGCCGTTGCGATGCGCGCGACCGGCGTTGCGATGAGCTGCGTCGTTGCGCACTGCAGCATGATTCGCCGGGCGAATTCGGCGACGCTGACGGCCTAACCGGTTTTCATAACAAGCGCTTTACACTCGTTCCTGAAAACGTTTACAGTCGTCCCACTTTCCAACCGCGAGGGGCGGCCAGGACAGTGGTGAGCGTGACGATCAAAGATGTCGCCCGCGCGGCCCAAGTGTCGGTGGCGACCGTATCGCGGACCTTGAACGGCCACGGCAACGTGGCCGAGGACGTGCGTCGGCGCGTGCTGGCCGTCGCCAACGACCTGCGCTACACCCCGCATGCCGCCGCGCGCAGTCTGAGCAGCCGGCGCACCCAGACCCTGGGCGTGGTGCTGCCGGATCTGCACGGCGAATTCTTCTCCGAACTGGTGCGCGGCGTCGATCAGGTCGCGCGCGAACACCGGCTGCATCTGCTGGTGTCGAGCTACCACGGCCGTCCCGACGAGCAGGTCGCCGCCTTGCGCGCCATGCGCGGGCGCGTCGATGGCCTGCTGGTGATGTCGCCGTACGCCGCCGCGCATGCCTCCATCGTCGAGGAACTGGCGCCGGCGCTGCCGATCGTGCTGATCAACGCGCAAAGCGACGCGCCCGACGTGCTGTCGCTGAGCGTGGACAACTACGGCGGCGCGCAGGCGATGGTCGAGTACCTGATCGCCAGCGGCCATCGCCGCATCGCCTTCATCGCCGGCCCGGAAGACAATTTCGACGCCCACGAACGCCTGCGCGGCTATCGCGAGGCGCTCGCGAGGCTGCTGCCGGATGCGAGCGAATGGGTGCTGCCCGGCGCATTCGACGAAGCCTCCGGCCATGCCGCGGGGCAGGCCTTGCTCAGCGCCGCGCAACGGCCCGACGCGGTGTTCGCGGCCAACGACATGATGGCCCTGGGCTGCCTGTTTTCATTGGTGCAGGCCGGCTTGAACGTGCCGGGCGACATCGCCGTGACCGGGTTCGACGACATCCCGCTCGCGCGCTACGTCCACCCGACGCTCACGACCATGCGGGTCAATATCGCCCAGCTGGGAGCGCGCGCGGCGCGCTTGCTGATCACGCGCCTGGGCGTGGATTCCAATGCGCCCGACGCGCAGCAACACGAAGTGCGGGAAGACGAGGTAAAGCAGCGGCGCAGCGAACCGCTGCGGCCGGAATTGATCGTGCGCGAGTCGGGAGTACGCCGGGGGGGCGGTGCCTGATCGCGTCGAAAAAAAATTTGGTCGCGCGTGTAAGCGATTACAGAACGAAGCCGCAACATCAATGCAACTTGCTGTACGTGCTCCTTGGAGGGAGGAACGCCGATGAACCCCAATAACAATCGACACAATCGCCGCCCCATAGCCGCTTTGCGCACCGGCGCCGGCCGCAACCTGCTGGCCTGCGCGCTGGCCAGCTGCCTGATGGTCGCCGCGCCGGCCGCGTTGGCGCAGAGCACGGCCGCGACCATCCGCGGCGTGATCAGCGGTAACGCAGGGCCCGCCGCCAACGCCAGCGTCACCGCGACCAATATCACCAGCGGCCTGAGCCGCAAGGCACAGACCGGCGCCGACGGCAACTACACCCTGGCCGGCCTGCCGCCGGGCACCTACCGCATCGAGGTCAACGCCGACGGCCAGACCAATACCCGCAACGTGACCGTGGCCGTCGGCCAGGCCGCGACGCTCAATCTGTCCACCGGCGGCGTGGCCGAGACCGCGCCGGCGGGCGAGGCGACCGATCTGGATAAGGTGACGGTGACGTCCACCGCGCTGGTCGAAACCAAGACCTCGGAAATCGCCACCTACGTCAGCAACAAGCAGATCGCCGCGTTGCCGCAGGCCTCGCGCAACTTCCTCGCCTTCGCCGATATCGTCCCGGGCGTGCAGTTCACCACCGGCACCGAAGGCTCGACCACGCTGCGCAGCGGCGCCCAGCTCAGCAACGGCATTAACGTCTATGTCGATGGCGTGGGCCAGAAGGACTACGTGCTCAAGGGCGGCATCACCGGCCAGGATTCCAGCCGCGGCAACCCGTTCCCGCAGTTGGGCATCGCCGAATACAAGGTGATCACTTCCAACTACAAGGCCGAGTACGACCAGCTCAGCAGCGCGGCGATCACCGCGGTGACCAAGTCCGGCGGCAACGACTACCACGGCAGCTTCTTCTGGGATCGCACCTCCGACCAATGGGCGTCGAAGACGGTGCGCGAGGAAAAGGGCGAGGTGCCTAAGGCCGAGCAGAAGCAAGAGCAGTACGGCGCGTCCTTCAGCGGCCCGCTGATCCAGGACAAGATGCATTTCTTCGTGACCTACGAGGCGAAGGAATACAACTCGCCGCGCGCGATCACGCCCGGCCGCAACTACCGCATCGAGGATCTGCCCGCGCAGTTCCAGGACATGGCGCGCCAGTCCATCAGCGCGCCGTTCAAGGAAGACCTGTACTTCGGCAAGATCGACTGGACCCCGGGCGACGCCCACCTGATCGAGTTCACCGCCAAGTACCGCAAGGAAGACGAGCTGACCAACATCGGCGGCGCCCGGCTCGCCGATTACGGCACGCTCAAGGCCGGCGAAGAAACCCGTCTGGACCTGCGCTACCAGTACAGCGCGGCCAACTGGCTCAACGACGCCCACCTGACCTATGAGGACACGACCTTCGGTCCGCGTCCGGCGACCCTGGCCAACGGCTTCCAGCTACGCGTGCCCAAGCAGGGCCAGGAAGCGCGGAACAACCCCGACATGGAAGAAGTGCTGTTCTTCGGCGGCGGCGGCGACTTCCAGGATAAGGGCCAGAAGGGTTACGCGCTGCAGAACGACTTCACCTGGAACGGCTGGGAAGGCCACACGATCAAGGCCGGCGTGAAGTACAAGGTGATCGACATCACTGCGATGGAGAAGCAGCCGTACTCGCCGCAGTTCCGCTACGACATCCGCAACTTCGCCACGCCCTACGAGGTGAACTTCTCCGGCACCGCCGGCGATTTCCCGCCCAGCGTGAAGTCGCGCAACAAGCAGTTCGGCATCTACCTGCAGGACGACTGGGAGGTCAACGAGCACCTGACCTTGAACCTGGGCCTGCGCTGGGATTACGAGACCACGCCGAGCTACGAGGATTTCCGCACGCCGGCCAATCTGGTCGCGGCCTTGAACGGCTTCTCCAACATTCATCAGCCCGGCGTCGACTACAACATCAACGACTACATCAGCACCGGCAACAACCGCAAGGCGTTCAAGGGCGGCTGGCAGCCGCGTTTGGGCTTCTCCTACGATCTCAACGGCGACGAGCGCCATGTGATCTTCGGCGGCGCCGGTCGCTCGTATAACCGCAATCAGTTCGACTACCTGTCGTTCGAGCGTTACCGCCTGGCGTTCCAGCAGATCACCTACCAGTTCAACTCGCCGAACCACAGCTGCACAGTCACCCCGACCGGCAACTGCTTCAACTTCGATCCGAGCTTCTACGATCCCGAGACCCTGGCCGCGTTGGCGCGGCAGCGTCCGAACGCGGGCAGCGAAGTGTTCCTGCTCAACAACGATCTGAAGACGCCGTATTCGGATCAGTTCAGCCTCGGCATGCGCAACGGCTTTGCGATGTTCGGCCAGGAATGGAATTCCTCCGCGACCTTGGTGCACGTGCGCAGCCACGACGGCATCTTGTTCGCGCTGGGCAATCGTCGCCCGGACGGCAGCTTCTATCCGCCGGGCGTGAGCTTCGGCAGCGCGCCGTTCGGCGAGAATCTGCCCGGTTTCGGCAAATTCTTCCTCGGCAATAACGCCGTGGAGACCAAGACCAATCAAGTGCTGCTGTCGCTGGACAAGCCGTTCTCGGAAGAGTCGGGCTGGGGCGTGAGCTTCGCCTACACCTATACCGACGCTAAAGAGAATCGCAACAACTCCGACATCTTCACCTTCGACTATCCGAACTTGGATAACGTGGGCTACACCCGTGCGCTGGGCGTGTCGAAGCATCGCTTCGTCGCCACTGGCATCATGGATTTCTACGGCATGACCTTGTCGGGCAAGCTGACCTTGGCCAGCCCGGAAGCCGAGGAATCGTTGAATTGCGTCAAGTACGGCGACAAGGCCTGTTTCTTCGATCCGTACACGCCGGGCAACACTATCGGCTTCAAGCAGTTCGACCTGGCCTTGCAGAAGGAATGGGACACCGGCGCGGGCTTCAAGATGTGGGCGCGCGGCGATGTGCTCAATGTCTTCAACTGGCGCAACTACATCGACTTCGACACCTACCGCGGCACTCAGACCGATCCGAACGAGAAGCTCGGCGAACGCCGCGACAACATCGCTCTGCCGACGCGCATGTTCAAGCTGTCGATGGGCTTCAACTGGTAAACCGCCGGCGCCGGCCGTCGCTGGACGGCTGGCGCCGCATCGCTGGGGCGCAATCGCGCCGGCGGATGTTGTTTGGTTGTATCGATACCCTCCATACGAAGACACAGGGGTCTTTGGTTTTCATGCGACGCGTCAAAACGACAACACGTGCGGTTTCTTTCGCTGTCCTGGGCACGCTGTTGCTCGTCCTGTCCGCCTGCAAGAAGCCGGAAACGCAATCGCAGACGCAACCCATCGTGAGTCCGGAGCCCGTCGTGGTCGAGCCGCTCAAGCAGGAGCGGCTGGAACTGCCACCGCTGTTCCGCGACATCGAAAAACGCACGTTCCAGTTTTTCTGGGACACGACCAATGAGCAGAACGGGCTGACGCCGGATCGATATCCGTCCAGGCCGTTCGCGAGTATCGCCTCGACCGGGTTCGCGTTGACCGCGTATCCGGTTGGTATCGAGCGCGGCTGGGTCAGCCGCAATCAGGCGGTGGATCGCACCTTGACCACGCTGAAATTCCTGCGCGATCTGCCGGCCGGGCCGCAGGCGACGGGCAAGGGCAGTTACAAGGGCTTTTACTACCACTTCCTCGACATGCAGAAAGGCCAGCGTTACGACAGCTGGGTCGAGCTGTCGAGCGTGGACACCGGCCTGCTGATGATGGGCGTGCTGTTCGCGCAGTCGTACTACGACCGCGACGAGCCGCGCGAGAAGGAAATCCGCGAGCTGGCCGACACGCTGTACAAGCGCGTGGACTGGACCTGGCTGCAGCAGAACAAGCCGCTGATATCGATGGGCTGGTTCCCCGAGAGCGGCTTTATCAAGCACGACTGGATGGGCTACAACGAAGCCATGCTGCTGTACGTGCTGGCGCTGGGCTCGCCGACCCATCCGGTCGGGCCGGAGGCCTGGACGGTGTGGACGCGCACCTACAACGACGTGTGGGGCGTGTACCAGGGCGAGGAGTTCCTGGCCTTCGGTCCCTTGTTCGGCCATCAGTACAGCCATGTCTGGATCGATTTCCGCGGCATCCAGGACGACTACATGCGCGAGCGCGGCATCGATTACTTCGAGAACAGCCGCCGCGCCGCCTACGCCCAGCGCGCCTACGCCATCGCCAATCCGATGAAGTGGGAGGACTACGGCCCGGAGGTGTGGGGCCTGACCGCCAGCGACGGGCCGCAGCAGACCTTGCAGGAATATCACGGCGAGCAGCGCCAGTTCCGCCATTACTCCGCGCGCGGCGCCGGCCTGCGCGAGAACTTCGACGACGGCACCATCGCGCCGACCGCGGCGATCGCGTCGCTGCCGTTCGCGCCGGAGATCGTGATCCCCACCACGGTGACCATGCACGAGCGTTACGGCGAATACATCTATTCCAGCTACGGCTTCCTGGATTCGTTCAATCCCAGCTTCAAGTACGACATCCCGCTGAAGACCGGCCGCGTGGTGCCCGATCACGGCTGGGTGTCGAGCGATTACATCGGCATCGACCAGGGCCCGATCCTGGCGATGATCAGCAACTACCGCAACGAGTTCGTCTGGAACGTCATGAAGCGCAATCCCTACGTCCGCGCGGGTCTGGAACGCGCCGGATTCAAGGGCGGCTGGCTGGCGCCGGCGGACGACAAGGGCAAGGACGGCGGCAAGGACAAGAAGGCGGCCGAAGAGGCCAAGCCCGAGGTGAAGCCGGCCGGCACCATGGACCCGGCCACGGCGCGCGCGCTGGGCGAGGCGGAATCGCGCGCCGGCCGCACCAACGCGCCGGCGAAGCAGACCGCGCCGAAGCCGGATTGACGGCATGAGGCGAGCCGGCAGTAACGCGCGCAGGGCAGGCGAGGGCGCCGAACCGGCGCCGCGCGCATGGGCGCTGGCGGCGATCGCGCTGTGCGCGGCGTTGTTGCTGAGCGCCTGTTCGCAGCGCGACGACGGCCGCGAGCGCGTGCGCTTCTGGGCGATGGGCTACGAAGGCGAGCAGGTGCTCAAGCTGATCCCGGAGTTCGAACGGCGCAATCCCGGCATCCGCGTGGAAGTGCAGCAACTGCCGATCAGCGCCGCGCACGAGAAATTGCTGACCGCCTTCGCCGGCGACGCCTTGCCCGATGTCGGCGCGATCGGCAACACGTGGATTTCCGAGTTCGCTTTGCTAGACGCGTTGACGCCGCTGGACGCGCGCCTGACCGATCCCGCCGCGCCGCAGCGCCAGGATTATTTCTTCGGCGCCTGGGACACCGGCGTGATCGGCGGCACCACTTTCGCGGTGCCGTGGTACGTGGAAACGCGCTTGCCGTATTACCGCCGCGACCTGCTCGAACAGGCCGGCATCCAGCGCCCGCCGACGACCTGGGACGAATGGAAGGTCGCGATGGCGGCGATCAAGCGCGAGGTCGGGCCCAAGCGTTACGCGACGTTGTTTCCGCTCAACGAGGCCGAGCCCTTGCTCAACCTGGGCATCCAGGCGCCGGAGCCGCTGCTGCGCGAGGACGGCCGCTACGGCAATTTCCGCAGCCCCGGGTTCAAGCGCGCGCTGAGTTTTTACCGCGAAGTCTTCGACAAGCAGTGGGCGCCGCTGGCCAGCAACACCCAGATCGCCAACGTCTGGAACGAGTTCGGTCGCGGTTACTTCAGTTTCTACGTCAACGGCCCGTGGAATATCGCCGAGTTCCGCAATCGCCTGCCGGCCGATCTGCAATCTTCATGGATGACCATGCCGCTGCCGGGCGAACACGGCCCGGGCGCCTCGGTCGCCGGCGGCGCCAGCTTCGTGCTGTTCCGCGGCGCCAAGCGCGAGGACGCGGCGTGGAAGTTGATCGCCTATCTGTCCGAGCCGGAGGTGCAGGCGAAGTTCCACGAGATCACCGGTGATCTGCCGCCGCGGCGCAGCGCCTGGAACGCACCCAAGCTCGCCGGCGACGTGTATGCGCGCG
This sequence comes from Lysobacter sp. TAB13, assembly GCF_052113885.1. Classification (NCBI taxonomy): domain Bacteria; kingdom Pseudomonadati; phylum Pseudomonadota; class Gammaproteobacteria; order Lysobacterales; family Lysobacteraceae; genus Lysobacter; species Lysobacter sp. TAB13. The sequence continues at coordinate 14,372 of NZ_JBFRDR010000033.1, forward strand.
CGTTCCGCGATCAGCTCGAACGCGCGCGGCCGGCGCCGAAGGTGCCGGAATGGGAGCGCATCGCGACCGAGGTCAAGCTGGTCGGCGAACAGCTCGCCAATGGCCGGGTCAGCGTGGATGAGGCGGCGGCCGAGCTGGATCGCCGCGCCGATCGGATTTTGGAGAAGCGGCGGTGGATGTTGGATCATCAGACGCTTAAGCCTGCAGCGGGGGCGGCGAAGCAGGCGGCCGGCGCGGATCGGAGTTTGCGGGCTTCGGATACGGCGGTTGGGTCTGCGCCGGCTTCGGTTGGAGAACGCGGATGAAACCTGCCACCGCCGGCTGGGTGTTCGCCGGGCCCGCCGTCACCGTCATCGGCCTGTTCTTCGGCTTGCCGGTGCTGGCCGCGCTGGCGCTGAGCCTGACCGACTTCGATATCTATTCGCTGGCGCATATCGACAACCTGCGCTTTGTCGCCTTCGACAACTACATCAACCTGCTGCGTAATCCCTTGTTCTGGAGCGCGCTGGGCAACACCTTGTACTTCGTCGCCGCCGGCGTGCCCTTGTCGATCGCGGTGTCGCTGGGCGCGGCCTTGCTGCTGCATTCCAAGCTGGGTTTCTTCAAGCCGTTCTTCCGTACCGCGTTCTTCGCGCCGGTGGTGACCACGGTGGTCGCGGTCGCGGTGATCTGGCGCTATCTGTTCCACACCCGCTACGGGCTGGTGAACTGGGGCCTGTCGTGGGTCGGCATCGATCCGGTCGATTGGCTCGGCGATCCGCACTGGGCGATGCCGAGCATCATCTTGTTCGCGGTGTGGAAGAACTTCGGCTACAACATGATCATCTTCCTCGCCGGCCTGCAGGCGATTCCGGAAGACCTGTACGAGGCCGCGCGCATCGACGGCGCCAGTCAGGCCCGCCAGTTCCGCTACATCACCTTGCCGATCCTCGGGCCGGTGCTGCTGATGGTCAGCATCCTGACCCTGGCCGGGTATTTCCAGTTGTTCGCCGAGCCTTACGTCATCACCCAGGGCGGGCCGCTGCAAAGCACGGTCAGCGTGCTGTACCTGATGTACGAGGAAGGCTTCAAGTGGTGGAACCTCGGCAACGCCTCGGCGGTGGCGTTCTTGTTGTTCGTGCTGATGACGGCGGCGACCAGTGGCCTGATGTGGATCGCGCGCCGCAAGGGGATCGAATGAACGACTCGGGCATGCCGGCCTGGTTGGCCAAGGCGATCGTCAACGGTCTGTTGATCGGGCTGGCGGCGTTGAGCCTGGCGCCGCTGCTGTGGATGTTCGCGGTCTCGCTGATGCAGCCCGGCGAGGCCAGCGCGTTTCCGCCGCCGCTGTGGTCCTCCAACCCGACCTTGCACAACTACCATGAGCTGTTCTCGCGCATGGGCATGGGCCGGTATCTGTTCAACAGTTTTCTGATCTCGATCCTGGTCACGGTGATCGCGGTGTTGCTCAACACGCTGGCCGGCTACGCCTTCGCCAAGCTGGATTTCCCCGGGCGCGAGCGGGTGTTCCGCCTGCTGCTGGCGGCGCTGGTGATTCCGGCGCAGGTGTCGATGATGCCGCTGTTCCTGATGCTCAAGCAGATGGGTCTGATCAACAGCTATGCCGGCGCGGTGGTGCCGGGCATGGCGGGGATCTTCGGCATCTTCCTGGTGCGGCAGTACGCGCGCTCGATCCCGGACGAATTGCTGGAGGCGCCGCGCATCGACGGCGCCGGCGAGCTGCGGATCTTTTTCCAGATCGTGCTGCCGGCGTTGCGGCCGATCCTGGTGACCCTGGCGATCTTCAGTTTCCTCGGCGCCTGGAACGATTTCATGTGGCCGTTGATCGTGCTCAGCGACGAGAACCTGCAGACCTTGCCGGTCGCGCTGGCGTCGCTGTCGCGCGAGCACGTGCAGGACAACGAGATGATGATGGCCGGCTCGGTGGTGACCGTGGTGCCGGTGTTGCTGTTGTTCCTGGTGCTGCAGCGGCATTACCTGCAGGGCCTGCTGGTCGGCAGCGTCAAGGGCTAGAACACTCAGCCGCGATGCGCGGCGCGGACAAGGTGGAAGGAATGTCGGAACGCTACCTCTCGGTCGTGGCGCGCGTGCTCGCCGCTTGGCGACGCGCGCTGAGCTTGGCTGTTGTGGGAGGGCCTTCAGGCCCGATGCTTTTTTCTCAGATCGCTGAGAACCCTGAGCTTGTGTCCACAACTGGCTTGGCAGTTCGGCGATCTGAGACGAAAGCATCGGGCCTGAAGGCCCTCCTACAAAAGACTTCGCGGCGCGCGTCGTTGCTGTTGGTGCTGGCGGCGGCTCATGGCCATGCGTTCGCTGCGCAGCCTCAGGTACTCGACGATTTCGAATCGGCAACACCGTGGAAGGTCGTGGTCTCCGATCAAGTCACCGCCAGCCTGCGCAAAGTCGAAGGCGCGCAAGGCAGCGGCTTGTGCCTGGACTACGATTTCAACGGCGTATCCGGTTACGCCGGCCTGCAGCGCGAGTTGCCGCTGGAATACCCGGACAACTATCAATTTGCGTTTCAGCTGCGTGGCGATTCGCCGGCCAACGATCTGCAGTTCAAGCTGGTCGATGCCAGCGGCGACAACGTGTGGTGGGTCAACTCGCCCAAGTACGATTTCCCGAAACAGTGGACGCCGGTCGTCTACAAGAAACGCCAGATCGGCCGCGCCTGGGGCCCGGCGCCGGACCCGAGCCTGCGCCGCAGCGCCAAGCTGGAGTTCACCGTCTACAACAGCGCCGGCGGCAAGGGCTCGGTGTGTTTCGATTCGCTGAGCCTGCAGGCCTTGCCACTCGATCCGAGCGGGCCGTACACCGGCACGGCGAGCGCCTCGACGGCCGATGCGAACGGCGCGGCGGCGAACGCGGTCGATGGCAAGCCCGACACGGCTTGGCGCGCGCGCTTCGATGCGGCGCAGCCGCCGCAACTGGTGTTCGACCTGGGCCGCAAGCGCGAATTTGGCGGCGCGATCCTGCGCTGGGCCGACGATGCATACGCCTCGGTCTATCGGTTGCAGTTGTCCGACGACGCCCGCCAGTGGCGCGACGCAGCGGCGGTCGGCGATGGCGACGGCGGCGCGGATTATCTGGCCTTGCCTGAGTCGGACGCGCGCTATCTGCGCCTGCAGCCGCAGGCCGGCCCCGGCGCGTCGTTCGCGCTGGCCGAATTGCAGGTGCAGCCGTTGTCGTTCGCGGCGACGCCGAACGATTTCGTGCGTTCGATCGCCGCGCAGGCGCCGCGCGGCCGCTTCCCGCGCGGGTTCAGCGGCGAACAGCCGTATTGGACTTTGATCGGCGTCGATGGCGGCAGCGACCAGGGCTTGATCGGCGAGGACGGCGCTGTCGAAGTAGGCAAGGGCGGTTTCAGCCTGGAACCGATGTTGATCAGCGACGGCCAGCTGGTCACCTGGGCCGATGTGCAGACCTCGCAATCCCTGCAGGACGGCTATCTGCCGATGCCGTCGGTGCATTGGTCGCATCCGCGCTTCAAGCTCGATGTCAGCGCGTTCGCGTCTGGCGATCGCGCCCGCTCGCGCCTGACCGCGCGCTACCGCCTGCATAACGACACCGCGCAACCGCGCAGTTACGTGTTCGTGCTGGCGCTGCGGCCGTTCCAGGTCAATCCGCCGACGCAGTTCCTCAGCCAGGTGGGCGGCGTCAGCGAGATCCGCGCGCTGCGCAGCGACGAACACGGCTTCAGCGTCGAAGGCGCCGCCGCCAGCGGCTCGGCGGAGAAAACCCGCAGCCGGCGCGTGCAGGCCAGCGCCGCCGATGCGGCCTACGCGATGAGCTTCGATCACGGCGAAGTGGTCGAACGCCTGGCCCGCGCCGACTGGAATTCACCGTGCGCGAATTGCACGCCGGCCGGCGAGATTCTGCGCCGCCTCGGCGGCAGCGCCATGAGCGCGGTCGCCAACGATCGCAACGCGCTGGCATCCGGGGCCTTGTTCTACCGGGTCGAACTGGCGCCGGGGCAGTCGCGCGAATTCACCTGGAGCACGGCGCTGTCGGGCGCGGACGAGGCCGGCTTCGCCGATCTGGCCGAAGTCGATGCCCTGCAAACGCTGGTCGCACAACAGTGGCGCGACAAGCTCGACCGCGTGCAACTGCGCGTGCCGCGCGTCGGCCAGCGCGTGGTCGATACCTTGCGCACCGGGCTGGCGCATATGCTGATCAGCCGCACCGGCCCGCGCCTGCAGCCGGGCACGCGCTCGTATGCGCGCGCCTGGATCCGCGACGGCGCGATGATCGGCGAAGGCCTGTTGCGCATGGGTCGCGAGGACGTGGCGGAGGAGTTCCTGCGCTGGTATGCGCCGTATCAGTTCGGCAACGGCAAGGTGCCGTGCTGCGTCGATGACCGCGGCAGCGATCCGGTGCCGGAGAACGACAGCCACGGCGAGCTGATCTTCACCATCGCCGAGGTCTATCGCTACACCCACGACCGCGCCCTGTTGGAATCGATGTGGCCGCACGTCGAGGGCGCGATGCGCTACATGGACGGGCTGCGCCAGAGCGAGCGCACCGCGGCCAATCGCGAACGCGACCCGGCCTTCTACGGGATGATGCCGGCCTCGATCAGCCACGAAGGCTATTCGGCCAAGCCGATGCATTCGTACTGGGACAATTTCTGGGCGTTGCGCGGTTACAAGGACGCGGTCGAGATCGCGTCCTGGCTGGGCAAGGACGCGCAGATCAAAACCTTCACCGCCTCGCGCGATCAGTTCCGCGAGGATCTGTACGCCTCTATCGGCCACGCCACCGGCCGTCACGGCATCGACTACATTCCCGGCGCCGCCGAACTCGGCGATTTCGACGCGACCTCCACCACCATCGCGCTCGCGCCCGGCGGCGAGCAGGGCCTGCTGCCGCAGGCGTTGTTGAACAACACTTTCGAGCGTTACTGGAAGGAATTCGTAGATCGCCGCGACGGCCGCCGCGAGTGGAAGGACTACACGCCGTACGAGTTGCGCACCATCGGCAGCTTCGTGCGCCTGGGCTGGCGCGAGCGCGCGCATGAGGCCCTGGCGTTCTTCTTTAACGATCAGCAGCCGCGCGGCTGGAATCAGTGGGCCGAAGTGGTCTCGCGCACGCCGCGCAAACCGTTCTTCGTCGGCGATCTGCCGCATGCCTGGGTCGAGTCGGACTATGTGCGCTCGGCGCTGGATCTGTTCGCCTATACGCGCGATGTCGATCAATCGCTGGTGATCGCCGCCGGCCTGCCGGCCTCGTGGCTGGACGGCGAGGGCGTGACAGTCGCCGGCCTGCGCACGCCGTATGGCGCCTTGGGCTATCGGTTCAAGCGCGAAGGCGCGAAGGCGACGCTGGAGATCGGCCCGGGGCTGCAAGTGCCGGCCGGCGGCGTGATCGTGAAGTGGCCGTTCGACGGCAAGCCGGGCGCAACCCGGGTGGACGGACGCGAGCGTGCGTGGAAAGACGGCGAGCTCAGGATCGAGCGGGTGCCGGCGAAGGTTTCGATTCAGTTGCCGTAAGCGGTCGGCGCGCGCTGCGATGGATCGAACGCGCGCCGCGCTATCGCGTTACGGGCACCAATGCACGTCGAGGCCGACGTCGCCTTCCATGCCGATCAACACCGGCCAGCGCTTGATGTCGCCGCTGGCCACGGCCTGGCGAAAGGTCTCGCGCTTGGCCTTGCCCTGGATCAGCAGGAAGCGCGCTTGCGCGTAAGCCAGCCCGACCGGGGTCAGGCTGATGCGCTTGCTCCATTGGCGCGCGCCGGGCGCGCCGCTGGCGTCGATGGCGACGTAGGGCTGCTTCGAGGCCAGCACCCGGTCCAGCGCCGGCAGGCCGGGAAACAGCGAGGCGGTGTGGCCGTCTTCGCCCATGCCCAACACCGCGGCGACCGCGCTCTGGCGTGCGTGCGCGTTGGCGAAGGCGACGGCTTCCTCCAGCGTGCGGCCGGGCTGGGTCAATGATTCGAAACGCGCGGCGGCGGCGTTGTCGCGCAGCAGGTGCTGGCGCACCAGCCAGGCGTTGGCGTCGGGATCGTTCGGCAACAGCCAGCGCTCATCGACCAGGGCGACATCGACCCGCGCCCAGTCCAGCGGCGCGCGCGCCAGGGCGCGGTAGACCGGCGCCGGCGTGGTGCCGCCGGACAGCAGCAGGCGCGCGCGCGGACGCCGCGCGAGTTCGCGGCGCAAGTCGGCCGCCAGCGCCACCGCGCAGGCCCAGGTCCAGGTGTCGAGGCTGCGGTGTTCGTGCCAGCGGTACGGCGTGGCCTGAGGTTGCGCCGGATCGTGCGGGACGGGTGAGGAGTCGTCGAGCATGCGGCGATCTTCGCACGCCGGGGTTTAAGGCGGTGTGCTCGCCGGCTGTGACTTATGCCTCATGCGCTTGGTTGATTGGCACACGAATTGATTGCGTGAGCGTCGGTCGCGCCGCCGCGACGGCGAGTCGCGGCGTGCGGGCGCGCGGTGTGCGCGCCTGATTCAGCGATGAGATTCGAACGGTCTGATGCGAACGGTTCGCTTGCGGCGATCCGACCGATCGTGCAGGACTCAGGCGACCGGCCCGAGCCGCGACGCCAGCGCCGCCGCGCCGAGCAGGCCGGGCTGGGCGTGAGTCACCGCCAGGGTCGGCACCCGCGCCATCGTCGGCGAGAACCGGCCCTTGTGCTCGAAGCGTTGGCGGAAGCCGGAACGGGACAGCCACGGCATCAGCTTCGGCACCAGTCCGCCGGGCAGGAACACGCCGTCCCAGGCGCCCAGGGTCAGCACCAGATCGCCCGCGGCCGCGCCGAACACCGCGCAGAACACGTCGATCGCGCGCAGGCAGCGCACGTCGCCTTCGCGCGCCATCGCGGTGATGTCCTGCGGCTGCAGCGGGCCGGGGTCTTCGCCGGCGATCTGGCTCAGCGCGCGATGCAGGTTGACCAGGCCGCTGCCGCTGAGCAGGCGCTCGTTGGAGACGCGGCCGAACTCGCCCGACAGGCGCTGCAGCACTTCGATTTCTTCCGGCGTGCCGGGGGCGAAGCTGACGTGGCCGCCCTCGGTCTGCAACGGGTAGTAGCGGCCGTCGCGGCGCAGCAGCGCGCCCACGCCCAGGCCGGTGCCGGCGCCGATAATGGCGTAGGTGCGGTCGCCGCTGTCGTTCCAACCGTTCCAGCGCACGCCACCGATCGGCACCACGTCGGCCGGCTGCAGCAGCGACACCGCCATGGCCTGCGCGGCGAAATCGTTGACCAACTCCAGCCGCGACAGCCCCAGCGCGATGCGGGTGCGTTCGGAGGAGATCACCCACGGATGATTGGTGATCCGCGCCTCATCGCCGTCCACGCGGCCGGCCACCGCGAACACGCCCTGGTCCGGCGTCGCGCCGGTGCGGTCGAGGTAATGCCGCGCGGCATCGGCCAGCGACGGAAAGTCGGCGACCGCGAACACCTGCACGCTGTCGGGCAGCAGGGCGGGGGTGGACGGGTCGGAAGAGGCGAGGGCGAAGCGGGCATTGGTGCCGCCGATATCTGCGAGCAATGCACCGCTCATGCGTGGCCTCCGCCGTTGCTGTTGCCGGGCCGGTAGCCGTTGGTGGGCGGCAGGTAGCGTTCGGCCTCGCTGGGGCCCCAGGAGCCGGCCGGGTATTCGAGCGCCGGCTGGCCGGTCTGGGTCCACGCGGTTTCGATGCTGTCGATCCAGTGCCAGGCGGCTTCGACTTCATCGTCGCGCACGAACAAGGTCTGGTTGCCGCGCAGCACGTCCACGATCAGGCGCTCGTAGGCGATGCGCCGCTGCGGCGAGCCCGACATCGACAAGTCCAGCGACATCGGCTTGAGTTCCATCGCGCCCCATTCGGGCGCGGCCAGACTGCCCATCAGGCCCAGCTCGATGGTTTCGTCCGGTTGCAGGCGCATGCGCAGGCGGTTGGGGCGCTCGCGGCCGCGGCGCGGGCGTTCGAACAGCCAGTGCGAGGTCGGCCGGAACGAGACCACGACTTCGGTCGCGCGTTCGGCCAAACGCTTGCCGGTGACCAACCGGAACGGCACGCCGGCCCAGCGCCAGTTGTCGATATAGGTTTCCACCGCGACGAAGGTCTCGACCGTGGATTCGTGCACGAAACCCTTCACAGCGCGCCCTTCGACCACGCCGGCGGCGTAGCGGCCGCGCACGGTGCGCGAGGCGACATCGTCGTTGCTCATCGGCCGCAGCGCGCGCAGCACTTTGCGTTTTTCGTCGCGGATGCTGTCGGCGTCGAGCACCGACGGCGGCTCCATCGCGATCAGCGCCAGCAGCTGCAGCATGTGGTTCTGGACCATGTCGCGCAGCGCGCCGTAATTGGCGTAATAGCCTTCGCGCCCGTCCACGCCGGCGGTTTCGCCGACGAAGATGTCCACCGACTCGATCCAGCGATGCTCCCACACCGCTTCCAGCAGGGTATTGCCCAGACGCAGCGCGAGCAGGTTCTGCACCGCGGCCTTGCCCAGGTAGTGGTCGATGCGGAAGATCCGCGATTCGTCCAGGCAGGCCTTGAGCGCGGCGTTGATCTCGCGCGCCGAGGCCAGGTCGCGGCCGATCGGTTTTTCCAGTACCAGGCGCGATTCGCCTTCCAGCAGGCCGGCGGCTTTCAGGCCTTTGGCGCAAGGCACGAACAGGTCGGGCGGGGTCGCCAGGTAGCTCACGCTCGGGCGGTCGGCGTAGGAGGCCAGGGCCGTGGAGATGGCCGCCTCGTCGCGCAGATCGACCGAGACGTAGGCGATCTTGCCCAGCAGTTCCTCGACCACGGTCGGGTCGTCGGCGACCTCGGAGGCCATGCGCTCGCGCAGCCAGGCGCGGAAGTCGTCGTCGGACAGCTCCTGGCGGCCGACCGCGACGATCCGGAACGCCGGCGGCAGCAGCCGGTCGCGCCACAGATGGACCAGCGACGGGAACAGATAGCGCTGGGAGAGATCGCCGGTGGCGCCGAACAGCAGCAGGGTGTCGTGCATGGAACCGCGAGCTCTGAAAGTGGGGGAAACAGCGATCGAGCGCGGCAGCTGCGTTCGGTCGTGCGCCGGGAAGGCTCCCGGCTCGGGTCCCAAGCATATCGCCGCTCGGGGTCAGGGCGAATATTCGTTGCTATGGATGTCGGTTGGTGCGGGGTTTGGGGGTGCCGGCAGTAGCAGTCTTGGTGGGCGGGGGGCGTGATTTGGGGCGGCAAGGTGTCGCCTCACCAGTGCTTACCCGCGAATCCACCCGTCCGTCATTCCCGCGAACGCGGGCTCCGCTTTACTTCGGCGTAGCCGAACATCCAGTGCCTTTGTCGCGACCTGCACGAAAGTCGCTGGATCCCCCGCGTTCGCGGGGATGACGTCATTGAGGCAGCGGCGTCGAGTGTCGGATTCGTCTTGCCTCGGCCTTCGAATCTTGAATCTCAAATCCCGAATCCCGAATCCCCGCCTCAATAAGGCAACGGCTCGCTCAAATGCTTGCCGTTGCTGGCGATCACCTTCGTATACCAGCGCGCACTGTCCTTGGGCGTGCGGTCCTGGGTGGCGTAGTTCACGTGCACCACGCCGAAACGCTTGGAATAACCCAGCGACCATTCCAGGTTGTCCAGCAGCGACCAGACCATATAGCCGCGGATGTCGCAGCCGGCCTGGATGGCGTCGTGGATCGCGCTGATGTGCTTTTGCAGATAATCCATGCGCAGCGGATCGCGCACGCGGCGCGCGCCGCTGACGTCGGGCTCGGCCACCGGCGGGTCGAAGAAGGCCGCGCCGTTCTCGGTGATGTACATCGGGATGTCGCCGTAGCGGTCCTTCACCCAGGTCAGGGTGTCGGTCAGGCCCTGCGGGAACACTTCCCAGCCGGTTTCGGTGTAGGTGCCCGACGGCTGGCGCACCACGCCGGTGTTGAGCGGGTAGCTGACCGCGTCCTTGGTGACGCTGCGGGTGTAGTAGTTGACGCCGATGAAGTCGAGCTTCTGCTTGATCAGGTCGAAATCCGCCTGCGGCCATTCCGGCCAGGCCTCGCCGAAGATTTCGCGCAATTCCGGCGGATAGCTGCCGAGCAGGGCCGGATCGAGGTATTGCTCGTTCATGTAGGCGTGCGCGCGCTTGACCGCGGCGGCGTCTTGCGCCGAATCGGTGGCGGCGTACTTGGGCTCGATGTTCACCACCAACCCGATCTCGTGCTTGCCTTCGGCGCGATAGGCCTGCACCGCCGCGCCGTGCGCGCGCATCAGGTTGTGCGAGGCGATCGGCGCTTCGAAGCGGCTGCGATGGCCCGGGGCGAGGGCGCCGTGCAGATAGCCGCCGTCGGTGATCACCCACGGCTCGTTGAGCGTGACCCACTTCTTGACCCGGCCGTCGAGCGCGCGGTACATGACCTGGCCGTATTCGGCGAACCAGTCGGCGCAGTCGCGGTTGAGCCAGCCGCCGCGGTCGTCGAGCGCGGCCGGCATGTCCCAGTGGTACAGGGTCAGCAGCGGCTCGATGCCGTTGGCCAGCAGCTCATCGACCAGGCGCGAGTAGAAATCCAGCCCGGCCTGATTCACCCGGCCGGTGCCTTCGGGCAGGATGCGCGACCACGACACGCTGAAACGGTAGGCCTGCAGGCCCAGCTCCTTCATCAGCTTGACGTCTTCCTTCCAGCGCCGGTAGTGATCGCAGGCCACATCGCCGGTGTCGCCGTTGAGGGTCATGCCCGGCGTATGGGCGAAGCGGGTCCAGATGCTGGGACCGGCGCCGTCGGCCATCGGCGAGCCCTCGATCTGGTGCGCGGCGGTCGCGGCGCCCCACAGGAAGCCCTGCGGAAAGGTACGGTCAGCGGTAGTGCGGTCGGTCATTGCGTCGTGGCCTCCGGAGCCATTCGGGCCTGCGGTTTGGCCGGCGGATCGAGGCCCGCCGGCAAAGCCGCAAGTGGGACGTGCATGAAAACGGTTACATGGCAGAATAGCCCAGGGCGCGGCCAAATGCATCGCCCCGATCGCATTGTCGGGAGAATTCATGGCGAAGGTCACTCTGCAGCATCTGCGCAAGGTTTATCCGAACGGCTATGTCGGCGTCGCCGACGCCAGCTTCGAAATCGCCGACGGCGAACTGCTGGTGCTGGTCGGTCCCTCCGGCTGCGGCAAATCGACCCTGTTGCGCATGATCGCGGGCCTGGAAACCATCAGCGACGGCGAGCTGCGCATCGGCGAGCGCCGGGTCAACGACATGCCGCCGAAGGATCGCGATATCGCGATGGTCTTCCAAAGCTACGCGCTGTATCCGCACATGACCGTGGCGGAGAACCTCGGCTTCGGCCTCAAGCTGCGCGGCATGAGCAAGGCCGATGTCGCCAAACAAGTCGGCGAAGCCGCGGCGATGCTGGAACTGGAACCGCTGCTGGAACGCAAGCCGGCGGCCTTGTCCGGCGGCCAGCGCCAGCGCGTCGCGCTGGGACGCGCGCTGGTGCGCAAGGCGCAGGTGTTTCTGCTCGACGAGCCGCTGTCCAATCTCGACGCCAAGCTGCGCATGACCATGCGCGTGGAGATCGCGCGGCTGCATCGTCAGCTGGGCACCACCATGATCTACGTGACCCACGATCAGGTCGAAGCGATGACCCTGGGCCAGCGCATCGTGGTGATGAAGGACGGCAAGATCCAGCAGATCGACACGCCGATGGCTTTGTACGAGCGCCCGATCAATCTGTTCGTCGCGACTTTTCTCGGCAGCCCGAAGATGAACATCTTGTGGGGCCCGGTGCTCGAACGCGACGGCGGCCTGCATCTGCGGATCGGCGAGGGCGTGGAGCTGCGCCTGCGGCCGCAGGGCGAGATGCTGGAGAAAGTGCGCGCCTACATCGGCCGCGAACTGATGATCGGCCTGCGCCCGGAAGACATGCATCTGGCCGAAGCCGGCCCGGATACCTTGCCGGCCAAGGTCGAAGTGGTCGAACCGGTCGGCAACGAAGCCTTCCTCAATCTGGGCTGCGGCGGTTGCGATCTGGTGCTGCGGCTGCCGCCGTTCCATCTGCCCGCGCCGGGCGAGACCGTGCACTTGTCCTACGCCGCCGAGCGCATGCATTTCTTCGATCGTCAGAGCGAGTTGCGCCTGTAGTCGCGGCGCGCGGCGGCGCCGAAATCCTCGCGTCGCGATCGCGGCGACGCATCGGGCATGCACGTCGATCAGGCCGCCGCATGCGCAGCGGCCCGGCATGCGCGCAACCCGCGAGTTGAGTCCGATCGCCGCTTGAGTGCACACTTCATGCGTGTGTTCCGCCGCCTGCGCAGTACGGAAGGGGACGCGCCCGTACGGTGGGCGCGACCGGCCTGCGATGTTAGTGTGCCGGGGCACCCGGAGGGATCCAGATGGACAGTCAGTCCGCGACCGGCCGCCGCCGTCCCGCGGCGATACCTTGCGCCGCGCAACGTATCGCCCGTGTTCGCCGGCTGCGCGCCTTGGCCGCGATGCTTGCCCTATTCGCCGCAACAGGATGTCAAACCGCCATGTCCAGTTCCGCCGCAACCGACTCTTCCGCGCAGCCCGGGCCCGGCGCCGGCACCACGGCCGAGTGGCCGCTGCGCTTTCAGCGTCACCGCTTCGGCGGTTTTTGCTTCGACACCTACGGCTGCAGCATCGTCTACAACGGCTTCCCGCACGGCAAGGACGATCCGGACCAGCTCAGCGCCGCGGCGTCCTCGTTCGGCGCCAATTACCAGCAGCGCATGAAGGCCGCGCACCTGGACATCGCCAATTTCCCCGCGCCGGCCGAAGTGAAGTGGCGTTCGAAGGACAAGAGCGAGCACCACGCCAGCATCGACATCGCGGCGATCTTCAACGACCAGCTGATCCGCCATGAGGTCGCCCGCGAGGATGTCGCCGTGGGGGTGAGCGTCAACGATCCGGAAATCATCCTGGAAGTGGACGACCGCACCGTCAACGTCTACATGCGCTGCATGATTCCGCTGAAAAAGCCGCGCGACCCGGCCAATGCGCACAGCGATTTCCGCGCCGACCTGATCCGGGTCTTCAGCCAAACGTATTGATCGACCTGACCGGGCGCGGCCGCCGCAGGCGCGCAGGCCCGGACCGCAGTGCTAAGGAGAGTTTGCGATGGGCGGTGGCAAGAATCCCGACGGCGTCAAGACCTATCCCGCCGACGAGCACGACCTCAACAGCTACGTGGAAGCCGGCGAAAAGCTCGCGCAGTTGCGCGCGCCGACGCTGCTGGATTCCGCCGATCCGCATGCGCGCCTGTTCGTCGCCGCCTTCGACGGCAGCGGCAACAGCATGTACGGCGATGAGCCGAAGAATCACACCAACGTCGCCGAAGTCGTCAAGCAGCTGCAGAACGGCATGCACGACAACATCGGTGTGGGCTACGTCGAGGGCCCGGGGACCCAGAGCGGCTTTTTCAAGAGCACCGTGGACCTCGCCACCGGCCGCACCTTCGAGCCGCGCGTGGAGAAGATGTACGCGCAGTTCATCGAGCAGTCCAAGCAATGGAAGGCCGAAGACCCGGACGCGAACATCAGCCTGGCCGGGATCGGCTTCAGCCGCGGCGCCGAGCAGGAAGCCGCGTTCGCGCGGCTGGTGCACGAGCGCGGCATCCAGGACCCGACCGGCGCGGTCTACAGCAAGGACCGGGACGGCAACATCACCGATGTGAGCTACTCCAAGCCGCCGCTGCAGGCGCCGGGGCAGGTGCCGCAGGCGGTGGGTCTGTTCGATCCGGTCGGCACCGGCGAGCCGCGCAATCACGACCGGCGCCTGCCGCCGACGGTGATGTCGGCCTTCCAGATCACCGCCGAGGACGAGCGCCGCGACCAGTTCAAGTCCACCAATATCCTGCACGACGGCTTCGCCGAGGATCGGCGCTTCCTCAACGTCACCGTCGGCGGCGCGCACAGCAACATCGGCGGCAGCTACGAGCTCAACGGCCTGTCGGTGCGCAGCGGCAACTTGATGGTGGACTACCTCAACGGCCTGAGCGACCGGCCGTATCTGGAAAAGCGCGCCGAGTCCGACGATCCCAAACTCAACGTCGTGCATCGCTCGGACAAACACCAGTTCTTCTACACCACGCACGGGTTCCGCGACGGCGTGCGCGACCGTGTCGATGAGGTGGCGAGCAAGGATCAGATCAGGCACGGCTCGGTCGCCGATCCGCGCAACAAGGAGCCGATCGATCCGGCCATGGACGCGCGTTTCGAGCGTCATCCGGTGCGCATCGGCCCGACGCCGGGCAACGAGCGCGGTATCACCGCCGGCGGCCACGCGGCCGCGGGCGACGATATCGACCGCACCTTCGCCCGGCTGGTCGATGCCGCGCGCAATCGCGACGACGGCGCGTTCCGCGCGGCCACGCAGGACCACGCCCGCACCGAAGCCACCCAGGCGTGGCTGCAGAGCGGGCGCGATCGCTATCAACTCAATCAGGCCGATCAGGCCACGCAGCAACACGGTACGCGCCCGCAATCGCCGGAGCAGCCGCTGTTGCCGCCCGAGGCGCCGCCGAACCCGCAGTCGCGGGCGACCGGGCCGTAACTTCAACGGAGAGCCAAGCAGTGCAGGACGCGCAAGACCTAAAACGATTGGCCGCCGATCTGGCGGTATTCGCTCAGCACCTGCAGGAGCAGAGCGAGCGCGCGGTGCAGCACGTGGACCGCAGCGCCGACGAATTGCATCGCGCCGCCATGGGCATGGGCGCCGGCGCGCAGGAACTGGCCGAGCAATTGGTCGGAGCGGTGCAGGGGCAGGCACGCGACGCCATCGGCCGGGCCGTGGAGCAATCCTTCGGCCCGATCGGCGCGCAGCTGCGCGAAAGCGCCGAGGTCGCCACCCGCGCGGGCAAGGCGCTGGAGGATCAGCGCCAGGGCCTGGAACGCGCGCAGCAGATGTTGATCTACAAGGCCACGCTGGCCCTGGTGGTGGGCTCGGCGGTCGCGGTCGGCGGCAGCTGGTTTTTCATCAGCAAGTCGATGCGCGAGATCCAGCGCGCCAAGTTCGGCCGGGACATCATGGAAGCGACCCGCACCGGCGCCTTGACCCGCTGCGACGGCCAGCTGTGCGTGCGCGCCGGCAAGCGTTTCGGCAGCAAGGGCGAGTATGTGCTGATCGAGTCGCAGCAGTAGCGCGGCATCGGGATCGGGCGGCGACGGACCTGCGACTTTGGCGAACCGGTGATTTATCGACCTTATGAATAAAGCGGCGACGACGGTGCTGGTGACCGGCGGTTCGGGTTTCCTCGCCAGCCATTGCATCGCGCAACTGCTGGCCGCCGGCTACCGCGTGCGCACCAGCGTGCGCGATCTTCGGCGCGAGCCAGTAGTGCGCGCGATGATCGCCAAGGCCGCGGTCGAGGCCGGCGATCGCCTGTCGTTCGCCGTCGCCGATCTGGAGCGCGACGCCGGTTGGGCCGAGGCCGTCGCCGATTGCGATTACGTGCTGCACGTGGCTTCGCCGTTTCCGGCTGGCGTGCCCAAACACGAGGACGAACTGATCGTGCCGGCGCGCGACGGCGCGTTGCGGGTGCTGCGCGCAGCGCGCGATGCGCGGGTCAAGCGGGTGGTGCTGACCTCGTCGTTCGCGGCGATCGGCTATGGCCACCCGGCGCGTACCGCACTGTTCGACGAAACCATGTGGTCCGATCTGAGCGGCGAAGTCGCCGCCTACCCGAAATCCAAGACCCTGGCCGAACGCGCGGCCTGGGACTTCATCGAGCGCGAAGGCGGCGGCCTGGAACTGTCGGCGATCAATCCGGTCGGCGTATTCGGCCCGGTCCTCGGCCCGGATTATTCGACGTCCATCGCCTTCATCAGGCGCATGCTCGACGGCAAGCTGCCCGGCTGCCCGCGACTCGACTTCGGCACCGTCGACGTGCGCGATGTCGCCGATCTGCATCTGCGCGCGATGATCGATCCGGCCGCCAAGGGCGAGCGCTTCCTCGCCGTCGCGGGCGATTTCATGCCGGTGATCGAAATCGCGCGGACGCTGCGCCGCGGCCTGGGCGCGGAGGCGAACAAAGTGCCGACGCGGCAACTGCCCGACTGGCTGGTCCGCGCCACCGGTTGGTTCGATCCGATGGTGCGGCAGATCGTGCCCGATCTGGGCAAGAAGAAAAACGCGAGCAGCGCTAAGGCCCGGCGCGTGCTGGGGTGGACGCCGCGTTCGAACGAGGAAGGGCTTATCGCCGCCGCGCGCAGTCTGATCGAACTGGAACGGGCGAGCGCTTGATCCCTTGTTCGGACTTGACGCATGTCTGCTATGAAATCTGAATCGAACCTCATGGAGACAGAGGATGAATGAGCGCATTCGCGTAAAGGACGTGCGGCTTCTTTCGGACAACTGGTACGTGCTGAAGACGACGACGTTCGAATACCTGCACGCCGATGGGCAGTGGAAGACCACCAGCCGGGAAACCTACGATCGGGGCAACGGCGCCACGATCCTTCTGTACAACCGCCAGCAGCGCACGGTCGTGCTCACCCGGCAGTTCCGCTACCCGACCTACGTCAACGGCAACGCCGACGGGATGTTGATCGAGACCTGCGCGGGCTTGCTGGACGACGACGACCCCGAGACCTGCATCCGCCGCGAAACCGAGGAAGAGACCGGATATTCGATCGGCAATGTCCGCAAGGTGTTCGAGGCCTATATGAGCCCGGGCTCGGTGACCGAGAAGCTGTTCTTTTTCGTCGGCGAGTACAGCCAGAAAGATCGAGTCAGCGATGGCGGCGGTGTGGACAGCGAGGATATCGAGGTCTTGGAGTTGCCCTTCGATGAGGCCTTGCGGATGGTCGCCTCCGCTGAGATCAAGGACGGCAAGACCATCATGTTGCTTCAGTTCGCCAAAACCAGCGGATTGCTGGATTGAGCTTGAATCAATTCACGCAGGGCCCGGCCTGACGACTGGCGCTCAGGTTGCGGCGACCTCGCGCTCGGCGCGGCCGGACTGCCGCTTCAGCATCGCGATCGCCAGCAGCAACAGCGCCATCGGCAGCAGCGACAGATAGAACGCGGTGCCGCCGCCGATGCGGGCGAACAACTGCCCGGTGATGAACGAACCGGTGGTGCCGCCCAGCGCGGAGAACACCACGATCAGCCCGGTCATCGCCGCGTGCCGCGATTTCGGCAGCGAGCTGAGCACGACCGAATTGATCGCCGGATAGATCGGCGCCATGAACAATCCGATCAGCGGGAACACATACGCGGCCAGCGGCGCGCGCATCCAGTTCATGTCCTCGTGCGGCTGCACGTCGCGCGCCAGCGGCAGCGCCAGCAGCACCAGCATCGCCATCGCGATCACGCACACGCTCAACAGCCAGTGCCACGGCACCCGCCGCAGCGCCACGCCCGCCGCCAGCCGCCCCAGCGCCAGCGACACAGCGAAGATGCTCGCCGCCTGCACGCTCATCTTGGTCGGCAGGTGCAGGATTTCGCGGTTGAACGTCGG
The DNA here is from genome assembly GCF_052113885.1 of Lysobacter sp. TAB13. Taxonomy (NCBI): domain Bacteria; kingdom Pseudomonadati; phylum Pseudomonadota; class Gammaproteobacteria; order Lysobacterales; family Lysobacteraceae; genus Lysobacter; species Lysobacter sp. TAB13. The sequence continues at coordinate 31,741 of NZ_JBFRDR010000033.1, forward strand.
CAGCCAGGTGCCGACGCTTTGTTCGATCAGTACGTACAGGAACGCCGACACCAGGAAGGCGGCGACCAGCGGCTGGGCGATCAGGCGGAACATGTCGAGGAAGGATTCGCCCGCGGCGTGGCCGTCGCGCGCGGCCGATTCGTCCATGCGCGAACTGGCCAGCAGGATCACGATGGCGGCGGCGAGGGCGGCGAGCAGCCAGTACACGTGCAGCCAGACCGGATCGCCCGGCGACTGCGGATTGATGAACCAGGCGAAGACCCAGTAACCGGCGAGCACGCCGACCATGAACCAGCCTTCGATGATGCTGGTCAGGCTGGCGTGCGCCTGCTTGCCTTCGGTGAGCAGGCCGATGGAGGAGTACACGGAGACTTTCGCCAGGGCGAAGGACGCGCCGGTGGCGATGAACAGCACTTTGGTCATCCAGAACGAAGACAGCACCGGCATCAGCGCGCAGGCGACGCCGACGATGCTCAGGCCCAGCATCATCGCCCGGCGGTAACCCAGCCGCGGCATCAGCGCGGCGGTCAGGAACGAGACCACGGCGATCGGCAGATCCTTGAACGCCTCCAGGACGCTGGCCTCGTTCTTGCTGATGCCGAAGCCCTGGATCGCCTGCAGGATCACGGTGCCCACGCTGTTGAGCAGGATCCCGAACATCATGTAGGTCAGGATCATGGCCGCGATCATGCGACGACGGTTGGCGGCGGTGGAGGGCATCGGGGCTCCGTGAGTGTCGCGGCGTGTAGCGAAGTTTTCGGGCGTTGCGCAACAACTCCCTCTCCCGCTTGCCACCCAAGGTGACTTCCTTCGGGGCGCGGGAGAGGGTTGGGGTGAGGGCGTGCGTGATCGCGACCGCCGGCGTTTGCGTGGATTCTGTCAGAAGGTGGCGCGAAGAGCCTGAGGGCACTGAGCGCAGCGCTTGGCTGAGTTACGCGGCGTTTGCTGATCCGCGAGCCCTCACCCCAACCCCTCTCCCGCGAGGCGGGAGAGGGGCTCCAGTCACATCACCACTTGTAAGCCGCCGAGAACAAGTACTGCCGCCCCGCGATCGGCCGCCCCATGAACACACCGCCGCTGGCCGCGCCCGGCACGCGCACATTGCCTTCGGTCAGACCCAGCTCGTTGGTCACGTTGCTGCCGCTGAGCGCGAACTCCCAGTGATCGCCCACGTGCATGTTCGCGCCGACATCCAGCGTCTCGTACGAAGGCAGCTTCTGGGTATTGGCCAGATCGGCGAAACGGTCGCCGATGCGCGAATAGGTCGCGAAGATCTTCAGGTCGCCGAACGGCAGCGTCCAGAAATAGCTCGGGGTGAAGCGGAACTGCTGCTTGGGCTGGCGCATCACCTGATTGCCGGTGAACTCGCGGTAGTTCTCGTACTTCGCGTCCAGCCACACGCCGGTCAGGGCCAGTTCCAGGCCGCCGATCGGCCGCACCGCGCCTTCGACTTCCACGCCGTAAGCGCGCGAATCGCCGGCGGTGGTGAAGTTGGTGCCGTCGTCGAGGAAGGCCTGGAACGGCGAGTTGGTGAAGCTGTTGTAGAACGCGGTCAGGTACAGGTCGTAGACCGAGTTGCCGGACTTGAAGCCCAGTTCGTACTGATCGATCTCCTGCACCTTGTCGTTGCCGTCGCGCAGGTTGTCGAAGGCCGGCAGCTTGTAACCGGAGTTGGCGCGGGCGAACACGCTGGAACTGTCGGTGAGCTTGTAGTTCAGGCCCAGGGTCCAGGAGAAATGCTTGTCGTCCTGGTCGATGCGGCGCGAGCTTGGCAGCGACACCGAGGTGTTGTTGTCGTACAGCGTGTTCGGATTGCCGTCCAGATCGACCGTGGCGGTGTCGTGCACGGTGCCGTCCACTTGCTGCCACTCGTAGCGGATGCCGCCGTCCAGGCGCAGGCGGTCGTTGATCTGCCATTCGTCGGCGACGAACACCGCGGTGTTCTGGCCGTCGTAGTCGCCGCGCAGGGAGAAGAACGAAGTGCCGGTGAAACCGTCGCGGGTGACCTGACGGCCGTCGGCCAGGGTCAGGTTGATGCGGCGCGCGTTGTTCTGCGCGGTCAGCAGCATGTTGTTGCCCAGGTACCAGGTGTCCTTCGACGAATAACGCGCGAAGTACACGCCCGCCGTCAGCGTATTGCCTTCGAACAGATCCTTGCTGAAACGCAGATCGTTGGTGAAGGATTCGATTTCCTTGTCCACCACCCAGAAGCCCGCGGTCAGCACCTGCTGGTTCGGATCGACCGCGCCGCCGCCGTTGACGTAGGTCGCGGTGCCGGCGCTGCCGAATCCGGCGATGAACGATCCCAGCGTCTGCGGGCTGGCGCCGGTGAACAAGCCGTTGGTCGGGGCGCTGCCGCTGACGAAGTTGACGCGGTCGCTGATGGTCCAGTCGCCCAGATAGAAATCCATCGACGCGCCGAACACGTCGAGGTTGATGCCGCGGCCGTCGGCGAGATCGCGGCTGATGGTCTGCCCGCCCGGGCCGGTTGGAATAGTGACGTGGCGGAAATCGTTGCCGAGCAGGGTGCCGGTCTGCGCATCCAGGCCCGGAAAGCTCGACAGGCTGCTGCCGTTGTTGCGCGACAGCAGCGGGATCGGAGTGAAGAACGCGTTCTTGTCGTTGGTGTGGCGCGCGTACACGGTGATCTCGCCCTTGTCCCAGCTGTGGGTCAAGGTGGCGCTGAACTGGCCGCCCTTGTCGGCCGGGAACTGGGTGTCGCGCACGCCGTCGGTGACGCGATAGAAACCGCCGACGCTGTAGTACCAGCCTTCGGCGAGCTTGCCGCTGTTGAACAGATCGACGCGGCGGAAACCGTCGCTGCCCAGGCCGACGCGGACGCTGCCGGCCGGCTCTTCGCCGCCCTTCTTCTGGATGAAGTTGACCGTGGCGCCGGGCTGGCCGTTGGAGAAGATCGGGCTGGGGCCGCCGCGCAGCACTTCCATGCGGTCGATGGTGTCGTCCATGCGGAACAGCGTGGAGTTTTCCAGGAACGACAGGGTCGGCGGCGGGAACAGCGGCGCGCCGTCCATCTGCACGGTCACGAACGGCGCATCGCCTTCCGACGGCATGCCGCGCACGAAGATGTTCGCGCCGGTGCTGCCGCCGGCCGATTCGGCCCATACGCCCGGTACGACCTTGAGCGCGTCGGCGGTGCTCAGCGGCACGGCTTCCTGCAACTGTTCGGCCGATGCGGTGGTGATCGAGAAACTCGCGTCGCGCTTGCGCAGGCCCTTGAAGCGGGCGGTGCCGCTGACCACGACCGCGTCGAGCGTGGTCGCCGATTCGTTGGCGGGCGCGGCGGCCTGCGGCGCCGGGGCGGCCGCGTCCTGGGCCAGCGCGAGGCCCGGCGCAAGGGCGACGGCGATCGCCGCCGACAGCGCGTAACGCATCAGCCGGGTTTGTTCGACGCCTGCGCGTTGGCCGGCTGCGTGCTTGAAAGTGGTCTGTTGCATGGTGTTCTCCCCACCCATCGTTATGGATTGTTGGTCAGTGGCGGTCCTGCCGCGGCGGTACGTGCCGCGCGCGGTCAGGGCGAAACGAAAGCGTTCAGATCGAAAGAGGCGATATCGGGCAGGCAGGCGTCGGCGCGCGCCAGCGTGGCGGCATCGCCGATGCCGACCGCGGCCATGCCGGCGGTCTTGATCGAAACCACGCCGGCCGCGGCGTCTTCCAGGCCGATGCACAGCGACGGCGCGACGCCGAGCGCGGCGGCGACATCCAGGAAAATGTCCGGCGCCGGCTTGGCGCGGGCGATCCGCGCCGCGTCGGCGATGTAGTCGAAGCGATCCGCGATGCCCAGGCGGTCGAGCAGGGCGGCGGCGTTGCGGCTGGCCGAGGCCACGCCGAGCTTGAGCCCGCGCGTGCGCGCCTGTTCGAGCACGCGCGCCACGCCCGGGAACAGATCCTTCGGCGTGACCTCGGCGATGGCGTCGACGTAGTAACCGTTCTTGCGCTCGGCCAGCGCCAGTTTCTGCTCGGCGCTGAGCACCTTGCCGGCGTGGCGCAGGATGATCTCGAGCGAACTCATCCGGTCCACGCCCTTGAGCTGCTCGTTGACGTGCTGGTCGAACGGCAGGCCTTCTTCGTCGGCCATGCGCTTCCACGCGCGGTAATGGGTTTGCGCGGTGTCGGTGAGCACGCCGTCGAGATCGAAGATCAAGGCCTGCGCCGGGCGCGGAAACGCCAGTTTGGCGTCGTCGCCGGGCGTGGCCAGCGGCTTGCGCACGGGCGCGCCGGTGCGCAGTTCGATGCGTTCGCCAGCGTGTTCGATGCTCAGCGGCGCGCCGTCGAGCAGAACGTATTCGACGCCGTCGCGGCGCAAGTTCACCCGCAGGCGCCGGCCCTGCCAGCGCAGGCCGAAGCCAAAACCACGCCATTGCCGCGGCAGAGTCGGCGAAAACTTCAGCTCGCCGTTAGAAACACGCAAGCCGGCGAACCCCGACACCAGTCCCAACCACGTCCCAGCCAACGCCGCCATGTGCACGCCGTGATCGGTATTGCCGTGCAGATCGTCCAGGTCCACGCGCAGGTTGTCGTGGAAGAAGCGCTCGGCCTGATCGGCCAGCCCGACTTCGCTGGCGAGAATGCCGAACACCGACGCCGACAACGTCGAGTCATGGGTCGTCACCGCTTCGTAGTAGTCGTAGCTGCGGCGCTTGACCGCGGCCGGAATATCGTCGCCGGCCAGCACCAGCGCCATCACCACGTCGGCCTGCTTGCAGATCTGGTGGCGGTACAGGGTGATCGGGTGGTAGTCGAGCAGCAGCGGGCGGTGTTCGCCCTCGTGCTTCGGGAACGGCCAGCGCGGTTTGTCGAGGAAGGTGTCGTCCTGGGCGTAGATGCCCAGCGCCTGATCGAAATGCAGGAACATGCGCTCGCCGGCGCGGCGCCAGGTGTCGATCTCGTGCGTTTCCAGTTGCAGGCGCTGCGCCAGCGCCTGCAACTGCTGCGGGCGTTCGCGCTGCAGTTGTTCCCACACCCGCACCGCACGCAGCAGATGCTGCTGGGCCATGCGGTTGGTGTAGAAGTTGTTGTCGACTAGGGCGGTGTATTCGTCCGGACCGGTGACTTCATGGATGCAGAACGCGCCCCCGCGGCGCGGGTTGAAGTGGCCGATCTGCGGCCAGATGCGCGCGGTTTCGAACAGGATTTCGGCGCCGCATTCGAGCAGGAAGTCGATGTCGTCGGATGCGTCCAGATACAAGCCCAGTCCGTACGCGACCGCGGCATTGATGTGATACGCGGCCGAACCGGACGGGTAGTGCGCCGAACATTCGCCGCCGGTGATCGTGCGCCACGGGAACAGCGCGCCGCGCGCATGGTTCATCTCGCGCGCGTGCTTGCGCGCCGGCTCCAGTGCCAGGAAGCGCGCGTGCAGCATCGCGCGTGCGACCTCCGGCGCGGTGTAGGCCATCACCGGCAGCATGAAGGCCTCGGTGTCCCAGAAATAATGGCCTTCGTAACCTTCGCCGGTGAGGCCCTTGGCGGCGGTGCCGTTGATGCCGTCGCGACCGGCCGATTGCAGCAGATGGAACAGGTTGAAACGCAGCGCCTGCTCGGCGCCGGCATCGCCGTCGATGAACAGTTCGGCGCCGTCCCAGAACTGCGCCAGCGAAGCGGCCTGGCGCGCGGCGATCGCGTCGAAGCCTTGCGCCGCGGCCTGATTCAAGGCCTGGGCGGCGTGCGCGGGCAGGTCGGTGGCGTGCGGATTGGTGTCGGTGGCGTAGACCACGAACTTCTCGATCGTCGCCGTCTGCCCGGGCTGCAACTGCGCGAGGTAGCGCTGGGCGACGTGTTCGGCGCCGATCACGGCCTCGCCGAAGCTCAGCCCTTCACCGAGGCGATGGGCCTGGCTGCAGACCACGCGCACGCCGCTGCGGCGGGTCGCCTGGACCACATCCGCGCTGCGCTGGTCGGCCTGGCGCGACAGCAGTTGCAGGCCTTCGGCCGAAGCCACGCCGATCCGCGGGTCGTCGCCTTGCTCGGCCGCGGCGTGGCCGCATTCGATCGCCGAGACCAGGGCGAGCGGGCCGCTGTAGTCGATGGAGGCGACCGTGTAGCGGATCGCGAGCAGGTCCACCCCGGCCGCGCCGCTGTCGAACGGCAGCACGCGCTCGGCGCGGATTTCGATGCTGTGTCCCTGCGCGGTCTTCAGGCGCAGGCGCCGGCGCAGCAGGCCGCTGCGCAGATCGAGTTCGCGTTCGAAGTCCAGCCATTGCGCCGCGTCGATGTCGAGCCGTTGCGAGCCCAGCCACACCGCGATGCGCTGGCCGTCGGCGACCGGCAGGCGGGTGTCGGTGCTGCGGGCGAAGCCGGGGAAGCGTTCGTGATAGTGGATCGGGTGTTTCTCGAACACCGCGGCGAGGAAGCTGCCGTCGCTGCCGCCGTCGGCTTCTTCGAAACCGCCGCGCACGCCGAGCGAGCCGTTGGCCAGCGCGAACAAGGTCTGGTCGCGGCGCGCGCGGGCCGGGTCGAAGGCGTCCTGGCGCAGGCGCCAGGCGTCGGGCGCGTCGGTCGAAGCGGTGTCGGAGGCGAGGGGTTGAGGCTGGATCACGCGAACGGGGCCCTGGATCTGGACGCCGCGGCGGGTATCGCGGCGGCTTGGAGGCGGACCCTAGGGATTCATTGTTATCGATGTCAAGTTATCGATAACAGTCGGTACACCCGATGCCGGCGCGGGGTGCTGACCACCGGCGCACGGCGCGCCGGATCACGAAACCTTAACCCCTTCGAATCAGCCGCTTAGCCGATTGTTGCGATGCGCAAACCGGCGTCGCCCGAACGCTGCAACGCAGCCCGGCCGCGCTGCGTTGCAGCATGTTTCAGCGGGCCGGCTGCGCGAACGCCGCCGCTACCGCCGTCACGGATTTTCAGAACGCATCGCCATGCGGTTTATGGATGTGTAGCGGCGTAGGGATTCAGATCCAGGCGCAAGGAATCGAAGTACTGCAGGCGATACGGCACCGTGGTCAGCACGCGAGCGTCGCGGTGACTCACGCTAACGGCACTGGCGATGCCGAGTACACGCGGAAACCGCGCGGTTTCAAAACGCGAATGGCGACTGTGTCGCTGTTGTGCGAATCGGCTTAAGTCCTCCGCGTTCGGACAGCGGAATTACAGCCAGGTGAACATCGTGATGAGCAGCGCGATCGCCCAACCGCCGAGCCAGGCCCGCAAGGTCCGGGTCACCGCGGAATAAATCAGCGTGGCGATCAGGAACACGCCGGCCACGATCGGGCCGAGGAAGATCAGGAGGTAGGCGTGGCCCAGGTTGTCGCCCTGGAATATCCACGCGGTCAGCAGATTGATGACGACGGCAAACCCCAGCGGCAGACCGAAGCTGATGTAGGCCTGTTGCGAGATGGGCTTGGGCGGGACGGGTTGCGGGTCGGTCATGTCGAGTCCTTTCGTGCGCTGCGCGCGCGCATCTGCGCGATCGGCATTGTCGGCGATAGCGGCCGCATGCGCCGCATCGCGATGCGCCGGCTGAATCCGCATCATCGCCAAGCCAACGCTCAGGTGACGCGCGCCACCAGATGGGTGGGCAGAATTTCCGACTGCGCCGGCTCGCCCTCGATCATCGCCAGAATCTTGCGCGCCAGCGACACCCCGGCATCGACGAAGTTCTGGTGGATCGAGGTCAGCGGCGGCAGGTAGGTGGCGCCCAGCGGCGTGTCGTCGTAGCCGATCACCGACACGTCCTCGGGCACGCGCCGGCCGCGTTCGATCAGCGCGCGGATGGCGCCGATCGCCAGCAGATCGCTGGCGGCGAACAAGGCGTCGAACTGCGGATGCTGGTCGAGCAGGGCGTGCACCGCCTGGGCGCCGGCGCTGACGGTGAAATTGGCCACGGTCGGGGTCAGCGGCACGATGCCGTGTTCGGCCAGGGTCTGGCGGTAGCCCTGCAGGCGTTCGGCGAACTCGCCGTGGGCTTCGTCGCCCAGAAACACCGGCCGGCGCCGGCCCAGGGCCAGGAATCGTTCCGCCGCCAGCTTGCCGCCCCGATGGTTGTCGCTGCCGACCACGACCTGCGATTCGTGCCGGCTGACCGCGCCCCAGACCACCATCGGCCGGCCCCAGCGCCGGACCTCGTGCATGGCGTCCTCGTGCGCGCCCTGGCCGAGCAGGATCACCCCGTCGGCGGCCTGCACGCTGGGCAGCGCGCCGCCCTGCAGCGAGGTCAGCAGCACGCTGTAACCGGCCGAGGTCAGTTCCTGGCTGATGCCGCCGAGCAGGTCCAGCGGGTAGGGGCCGGACATCTGCCGCTCGACGGTGGGTTTCATCTCGACCACCACCGCCACGGTCATGCTGCGGCGCAGGCGCAGGTTGCGCGCGCTGATGTTGAATTGATAACCCTGGCGTTCGGCCAGTTCCTTGATCTTGGCCCGGGTCTCGGGATTGACCAGCGGGCTGTCGCGCAGGGCGCGCGAAACGGTGATCGCCGAGACCCCGGCCAGTTCGGCCAGATCGGCCATGGTCAGGTGTTCGCCGGCCTTGCGGGCGGGGTTGGATGCGCGCGGTCGGCTCATGCGGGGCGTGTCGCTCCATGTCACGTTGGCGACGGCGAGTATTCGCGACTCGGGTCGGATGGGCCGTGCATGTTTACCACGGCCGGGCCGTGGGCCGCATGGTCGCGGGCCGATCGCCGTCCCAGGATGGGACGCCGGCGGGTCCGGGCCCGGCGGCCCTGCCGCCGCGGCCGCCACGGCAAAACCGCGGCGTCGACGGCGGGCTCGGCTCCGGCCCGCTATACTCGCGAGGAAGCACGGTTTGGAACCGCGTCCTGCCCATACGATTCAATCACTTGGGCGTACTGTCTAACCTAAATTCACGGTCGCGCCCCGGCGCGCCAAGAGGCCACACCGCCGCATGCGTCTGTCCACGATCAAGCTGTCCGGTTTCAAGTCCTTCGTCGATCCGACCACGCTGCACCTGCCCACCAACATGACCGGCGTGGTCGGTCCGAACGGCTGCGGCAAGTCGAACATCATCGACGCGGTGCGCTGGGTCATGGGCGAGAGCTCGGCCAGCCGCCTGCGCGGCGACTCGCTGACCGACGTGATCTTCGCCGGTTCCTCGGCGCGCAAGCCGGTGTCGCAGGCGATGGTCGAGCTGGTGTTCGACAACTCCGACCACACCATCACCGGCGAATTCGCCGCGTTCAACGAAATCTCGGTCAAGCGCACGGTCAGCCGCGACGGCACCAGCCAGTACTACCTCAACGGCGGCAAGTGCCGCCGTCGCGACATCACCGATCTGTTCCTCGGCACCGGCCTGGGCCCGCGCAGTTACTCGATCATCGAGCAGGGCATGATCAGCCAGATCATCGAGGCCAAGCCCGAAGACCTGCGCGTGTACCTGGAAGAAGCCGCCGGCATTTCCAAGTACAAGGAACGCCGCAAGGAAACCGAAACCCGCATCCGCCACACCCGCGAAAACCTCGACCGCCTGAACGACCTGCGCGAGGAAATCGGCAAGCAGCTCGAACACCTGCGCCGCCAGGCCCGCCAGGCCGAGCAGTACCAGGCGATCCAGGCCGAGCGCAAGATCAAGGACGTGGAGTGGAAGGCGCTGGAATACCGCGCCCTGGATCAGAAACTGCAGGTCCAGCGCGAGAAGCTCTCGCAGCAGGAAACCCGCCTGCAGCAGTTGATCGCCGAACAGCGCGAAGCCGAGCGCGAGCTGGAAACCGGCCGCGTCGGCCGCGAGGAAGCGGCTTCGAGGCTCAACAAGGCCCAGGCCGCCAGCTATGAAGTCGGCGGCGCGCTGGCGCGCATCGAGCAACAGATCCAGCACCAGCGCGAGATGTCCAGCCGCCTGCTCAAGGCGCGCGACGAGGCGATGGCGCAGTTGGCCGAGATCGGCGAGCACATCGGCAGCGATCAATCGCGCCTGGACGTGCTGATGGCCGCGGTCGCCGACGCCGAACCGCGCATCGAAGCCATGCGCGAGGACGACGAAGCGCGCCAGGACGCGCTGCGCGACGCCGAAAACAAGCTCAGCGACTGGCAGCAGCGCTGGGACGCCCACAGCCGCGAACAATCCGAAGCCGCGCGCGCGGCAGAAGTCGAACGCACCCGCATCGAAGGCCTGGACCGGCAGACCCTGGACGCCGACCGCCGGCGCGAATCGCTGAGCAGCGAACGCACCGGTCTGGACGTGGCGGCGCTGGCCGACGCCTTCGAACAATTGCACAGCCAGCACGATCTGCAGAAAGAATCGCTGGACAGCCTCAGCGAAGAACTGGAAGTGCGTAAGTCGGCGGTGTCGGACCTGCAGGAACAGCAGCGCTCGACCCAGAACCAGCTCGCCGAAGTGCGCAAGCAGGCGCAGACCTCGCGCGGCCGCTTGTCGTCGCTGGAAACCCTGCAGCATGCCGCGCTTGGGCAAGAACAAGGCGCGGCGCTGACGTGGCTCAAGGCGCGCGGCCTGGATTCGGCGCAGCGCGTCGGCGAAACCCTCACCGTCGAGCCGGGCTGGGAAAACGCGGTGGAAAGCGCGTTGGGCCAGTTGATCGAAGGCGTGCTGGTGGAAGCGCCCGAAGCCCTGGTCGATGCGATCGGCGAACTCGGCGAAGGCCGTTTGACCCTGGTTTCGCCCGAGCGCGACAGCGCCACGTACGCGGCGACTTCGCTGGCCTCGAAGGTGCAGGGACCGGCGGCGATCCGCCGGCTGCTCTCGCGCCTGCACGGCGCCGAGGATCTGGCCGCGGCGCGCGCGCTGCAGCCGAGCCTGGGCGCGGAAGAAACCGTGATCACCCGCAACGGCGAGCGCCTCGGCGCCGGCTGGGTGCGGGTGCTGCGTTCGGGCGCGGCCAAGCAGGGCGCGCTGCTGCGCGAACGCGAAATCCAGACCCTGCGGGTGGAGATCGAAGAACTGCAGACCCGCGAGCGCGAGCTCGAACAAAACCAGATTCAACTGCGCGACCGCTCGCTCGCCGCCGAGCAGCATCGCGAAGACGCGCAGCGCACCTTGTACATGGCCCATCGCGGCGTGTCCGAACTCGCCGGCCAGTTGCAGAGCCATCAAGGCCGCCTGGATTCGGCGCGCAGCCGCATCGAGAAAATCGACGCCGACCTGGAACAACTGCTGATCGGCCTGGACGCCGGCCGCGAGCAGGCGCGCGAGGCGCGCATGCGCCAGGAAGCCGCGGTCGAACGCATGGGCGAGTTGGAAGACACGCGCCTGCAGCTGGAATCCGAGCGCCGTTCGCTGTCGGAAGCGCGCGACGCCGCGCGCAATGCCGCGCGCGAATCGCGCGACGCCGCCCACGCCTTGAGCCTGACCCTGGAAACCCAGCGCGCGCAGATCGCCGGCCTCAGCCAGACCCTGCAGCGCATGGGCGGCCAGCGCGGCCAGCTCGATTCGCGTCTGAGCGAACTGTCGGCCCAGCTCAACGACGGCGATGAGCCGGTGGTCGAGCTGGAACAGCAGCGCCAGGTCGCGCTGGAGCAGCGCGTCATCGCCGAGCAGGATCTGACCGCCGCGCGCAGCGCGCTCGACGGCATCGACAACGATCTGCGCAAGTTCGAGCAGACCCGCCAGCAGCGCGACGAACAAGCGCTGCAGCAGCGCGAAGCCATCGGCTCGCGGCGCCTGGAACAGCAAGCGCTGGTGCTCAAGGCCGAAACCCTGACCGAGGCCATCGCCGAAGCCGGCGCGGTGCTGCAGGACGTGGTCAATTCGCTCGACGAAAACGCCGAACCGCAGACCTGGGAACGCACGGTCATCGAGCTCGACAACAAGCTGCGCCGCCTGGAGCCGGTGAATCTGGCCGCGATCGCGGAACACGCCGAGTCGCAGCAGCGCAAGGATTATCTGGACGCGCAGTTCCTCGACCTCAACACCGCGCTGGAAACTCTGGAAGAAGCGATCCGCAAGATCGACCGCGAAACCCGCGGCCGTTTCAAGGACACCTTCGACCGGGTCAATTCCGGCGTGCAGGAGCTGTATCCGCGCCTGTTCGGCGGCGGTCACGCCTATCTGGAACTCACCGGCGAAGACCTGCTCGACACCGGCGTTGCGATCATGGCCCGCCCGCCGGGCAAGCGCGTGTCGAACATCTCGCTGCTGTCCGGCGGCGAGAAGGCGATGACCGCGGTGGCGCTGGTGTTCGCGATCTTCCGTTTGAATCCGGCGCCGTTCTGTTTGCTCGACGAGGTGGACGCGCCGCTGGACGAAGCCAACGTCGGCCGCTTCACCGCGATGGTCAGCGAGATGAGCGAACAGGTACAGTTCCTGTTCGTGAGCCACAACAAAGCGACGATGGAAGCCGCGCAGCAACTTTCGGGCGTGACCATGCGCGAACCGGGCGTAAGCCGCCTGGTCTCGGTGGATTTGGCCGAGGCGACGCGGTTGGCGGGTGCGGCGTAGCCGCACGGGAAACGGGAATAGGGAATCGAGAATGGTCAAAGCATTCCGGCCGAGCCTGTCACCATTAGTCTTAATTCGATCATTTGGAGTTTGGAACTGGAGGTAGAGAATCGATGGCCGACACGGCGCTTTTTCACGATTCCCGATTCCCCATTCCCGATTCCCGCAGCAAGAGGAGCAACGAATGTCCGACGTGACCCTGATGAGGATCGGCATCCTGATCGCCGGCCTGATCCTGATCGGCGCCATCGTGTTCTTCGGCCGCCCGCGCAAACCCGGGCAGGGCAAGCGCGTCGCGCGCGAAGACGAAAGCCGCGCCGGCGAGCGCAAGCCCGGACCGCGCCAGGAGCCGACCCTGGGCGAGCAGATCGAAAGCGAGCTGGGCCAGAACGGCGCGCCCGGTGAGGCCACCACCCAGGCCGAGCTGGAGCTGTTCGACAAGACCCTGGAAGGCGGCGTCAACGCCGCCAACAGCGAACTCGGGCGCCGGGTCAGCGAGGAGTTCGACAAGATCGTCACTCTGTACCTGGCCGCGCGCGCCGGGCAGAAGCTGCACGGTCCCGACATCGTGGTCGCGGCGGAGAAGGCCGGCCTGGTCTACGGCCACATGGGCGTGTTCCATCGCCTGGTCGAAGGCCATCCCGAGCGCGGCCCGGTGTTCAGCGTGGCGAACATCATGAAGCCCGGCAGCTTCGACATGGCCACGATCCAGTCGCTGGAGACCCCGGCGGTGGCGTTCTTCCTGACCTTGCCTGCGCCGGTTCCGGCCTTGGACGCATGGGAAACCATGCTGCCGACCGCGCAGCGCATGGCCGAACTGCTCGACGCGGTGGTGCTGGACGAACAGCGCAACGCGCTCGGCCGCCAACGCATCGCTCACCTGCGCGACGAACTGCGCGCCTACGACCGCCAGCGCGAAGCGCCGCCGCTGAGCAAGCCGACGCGGTGGTAATCGACGCGGCGGCTACGCCTTTCTAGCCGCACCGCAAACACCCGAGCCTCCCCGAAGTCTCTTCCCCCCTTTGAAAAAGGGGGGCAGGGGGGATTCGCTTTTGCTGTTCGCACAGTCCAAAGCAAATCCCCCGCGCGCCGATTGTCGATACAGACCTCCGAGCCCCGCAGCGCGCAGCCCCCTTTTTCAAAGGGGGCATATTTCCGCGCCCGCATTCGCGCCAGCACATCCCCGCGTCCCCCGAAGTCTCTTCCCCCCTTTTAAAAGGGTCTTAGGAAGCAAACGCCCCTCAGAGGGGGTTGGATCGTAGCAACTTAAGGGTCGCCCGATAGAGGTCGTCGTGGCGATGGTTGAAGCGAAACTCGCACTCCTTGAGGTGCAGGTAGAAGGTGGTCTTGGCCAGGCCGTTGA
>NZ_JBFRDR010000034.1:0-41806 GCF_052113885.1 Lysobacter sp. TAB13
AAGAAGACCACCTTCTACCTGCACCTCAAGGAGTGCGAGTTTCGCTTCAACCATCGCCACGACGACCTCTATCGGGCGACCCTTAAGTTGCTACGATCCAACCCCCTCTGAGGGGCGTTTGCTTCCTAAGACCCTTTTCAAAGGGGGGAACCATCGTTTCGACTCAACCGCCGCGATCGCTGCGCAGTTCCTTCACTCGGCGATCGTTGCCCGCCGCCGCGCGCGCGGCGACCACGCTGAATGCGACGATCCCGAGCATGACCACGCAAGCGCCCGCCAGCGCACGCCCCTGCGGCCAGGCTTCGCCGAGCCACAGCGCGCCGATCACGGTGGCGAACAGGATTTCCGCCGCCTGCATCGCCTCGGCCGCGGCCAGCGCGGTCGGATCGTTGCGGACCATGCCGGTGGCCTGGAAGAACAGCACCGTCGCGATCACCCCGGCGCCCAGCGCCACGCCCGCGGCCAGGGCCACCTGACCGGCCGGCGGCGGGCCCGCTTCGATCCCGGCGTACAACGCCACCGCCCACCACAGCGGCTGGCTGGCCAGGGTCATGCCGAACACGCGCTGGGTGGCGTTGAGTTCGGTCCCGGTCTTTTCCAGATGCAGCAGCAGGCCGCGATTGCCCAGCGGATAAGCCACCGCGCCGATCGCCACGCAGACCAGCGCGATCCAGCCGGCGCGATCCAGCCGCCCGCCGCCGTGGCCGAGTTGCAGCAACAGCACGCCGGCCACGATCACCGCGCCGGTCGCCAGCGCCGGCAGCGGAATCCGCGCGCGCGCGTCGCGGTACAGAAACGGCGCGCACAGCATTCCAGCGATCACGGTCAGCTGGAAGGTGCCGGCCACCAGCCACGACGGCCCGCTGGAGGCGGCGTAGCTCAGGCAGAGGTAGAACAGCACGAAGCCGATCCCGCTCCACAGCAGCCACGGCCCGGGATGAGCGTGGATCGCCCGCCACACCGGCCGCACCCCGCCCAGCAGCGGCATCGCCACCAGCAGCATCGGTAGGGTGAACAGATAGCGCAGCGCCGCGGTCCAGGCCCAATGGCCGCCGGCGTTGGCGGCGGCGCGGTTGAGCACGTAGGTGCAAGTGAAGAACAGCGCCGAAGCCAGTGCGATCGACACCGCCCACAAGGCCTGGCGGCTGGCGCTCATGGACGCTGCCGGACGCGGATGCTCGACGCCGGCACCTGCACTTCGTCGATGCCGCCGACCCGGATCGGCGTGCCCGGCTCCGGGCCCCAGGCGTGGGCGTAGATGACTTCCCAGGTCGCCGGCAGTTGGCCGCGCGCATCGCGCAGCGGCTCGTAGGCCTGCGCGGCGCGGGCGAAGCGCGCGCGCCCGGTCAGGCTGCGCCGGCGCGTGACCATCGCATTGGTCGCGCCGAGCGTGCGCAACTCGCGCATCAGATGGCCCAGGTCGGGATGACCGAGGGTGAACTCGTCGCGATCGAGCACCGGATTCTTGAACCCGGACGCGATCAGAGCATCGCCGAACTGGGCGATCGACGGAAACAGGCTCACGTGCGGCGCCGCATCGGCTTCGGCGAAGGCGCCGCGCAGTTCGAACAAGGTGTCCGGGCCGAAGGTCGACACCAGCAACAGCCCGCCGGGCTTGAGCACGCGGCGGAAACCGGCGAACACCGCCGGCAGGTCTTCCACCCATTGCAGGCACAGGTTCGAGAACAGCACATCGACGCTGCCGTCGCGCAGCGGCAGCGCGCGCGCGTCGGCGCAGACCGCATCGGGCCGGCGCGCGCCGCCGAGCAGGCGCGGGCGCCAGCTGCCTTCGCCGAAATGCGTGCGCGCCTCGCGCAGCATCGGCACGGCCAGATCCAGCGCGATCACCTGCGCGCGCGGCCAGCGCTTCTGCATCGCCGCGCTCAGATGGCCAGGGCCGCAGCCGACATCGACCACGACTTCGGGCGCGCGATCGTCGAGGTAATCCAGGGTCTCCGACAAGCGCGCGCCGACTTCGCGCTGCAGCGCGGCGGCATTGTCGTAGCCGTGCGCGGCGCGCGAGAACGAGCGGCGAACCTGGCGGTGGTCGAACAGATCGGTCATGGACTTCGGGCTTGCCTGTTGCTGTGTAGGGGATTCATGCGCGGCGGGTTCGCGCGCGGAGCGGATTCGAATGCGCCGGCGTCATCGCCGCATGGCGGGCGGTATCACGCCGTGGCCGACTCTGCTTGCGCCGCCTCGACGAAGGCTTCGATGGTCTGCGCGACTTCGTCGGTCGCGCCGAGAAACGGCGCGTGGCCGGCGTGGGCGATCACCACGCTGCAGCCGCGCGGCGCCAGCGCGGCGGCGGCCGGCATCGCGCCGGACGGCACCAGACGGTCGCGGCGTCCGGAAATCCACAGGCTGGGCACCTGCAGCTTGGGCAGTTCATCGCGCACGTCGAATTCGTCCAGCAAGGTCAGGCCTTCGTGCAGCGCGCGTTCGGCCGGTTCGCCGCGCTCGAAGGCTTGTTGCTTGAGATGGCGCAGTTCGTCCTGCGCGCTCGTCGAGCCCAGCGCTTCCAGGGCCAGGAAGCCTTCCAGCGTGCCGCGGAAATCGCGCTGCAAGGCCTCGCCGAAATTACGGAACAGATCCG
This sequence comes from Lysobacter sp. TAB13, assembly GCF_052113885.1. Taxonomy (NCBI): domain Bacteria; kingdom Pseudomonadati; phylum Pseudomonadota; class Gammaproteobacteria; order Lysobacterales; family Lysobacteraceae; genus Lysobacter; species Lysobacter sp. TAB13. The sequence goes on from NZ_JBFRDR010000034.1 coordinate 2,597, forward strand.
GCGACACGCCGTGCGGCCAGTCCGGCCCGACCACGAAACGCGGCGAGGACGCGATCAGGATCAGGCCGCGCACGCTGCGCGGATGATCCAGCCCGGCGCGCAGCGCGACCTGGCCGCCGAGCGACCAGCCCAGCCAGTAGGCATCGGGGATGCGTTCGACCAGGTCCGCCGCGAGCGCCTTGGGATCGAGCGCGGTGGCGTCCTCGCGCGCGTAGCCGTGGCCGGGCAGATCGATCAGGTGCACGGTGTAGCGCGCGGCCAGGCGTTCGACCAGCGACGCGAACAGGCCGCCGTGCATGGCCCAGCCGTGGATCAGGGCGATGGCCGGGCGTCCGCTGTCGGGGGAAGCGCCGGTGGTTTGGATGTACATGGGGGAAGGAGGTCCGTACTGCGGTGCGTTGGTGCTGAGCGGGTTGTTGCGTGTTTGCGTGTTTGCGAGGTGGCGATGGCGATGGCTGTATCGGCTCTACCGGCCTCGCACTTGTGTTTTTGCCGTGGTTTTTTTTCCGTCATTCCCGCGAACGCGGGCTCCGCTTTACTTCGGCGGAGCCGAACATCCAGTGACTTTGACGGTACTCGCACGAAAGCCGCTGGATTCCCGCGTTCGCGGGAATGACGGTAGGAGGGCGGCCCGGTGGACGAAGTTCATCGGCTCCGGCACGCAACGTAATTCCGGCTCGAATCGCAACGCCGTCCTGAACCCGGCCTCGTCACACCCCCGCCTCACCGCGCAAAGAATGCAACGCCGCCACCGCTTCATCGCAGCGATCCGCCGGCACCAACAAATGATCGTGATAAAACCCGGCCAACACGTTGCACGGAATGCCGTGCCGCGTCAGCGCGCGCGAGAACGCCGCGGTCAGCCCCACCGCTTCCAGTGCCGAATGCACGCGCAAGGTCAGCCACGCGGCGACGAAGTCGTATTTCACTCCCTGCGCGTCGGCATCGGCGCGGCGCAGCACGCAGGTCAGGCCTTCGTTCTCGGTCACCGTCGCCACGGCGAGCTCGCGCAAGGGCGAGCGCGCATCGGATGTGCTCGCGTAAACGTACTCGCCTTCGCGCACATCGACCTGCAGGCCGGCCAGCATCTGCGCCAGATCGGTTTGCGCGATCGATCCAGCCGCCGCGCCCGCGTCCGACGTCGAAGACGGCCCGGCGCTCATCGCGCCGCGGTGGCCGGCGCGGCCGCGCCGCTGTCGCTGCGTTCGATCGCCACGCGTTCGGCCGCGCGCGCCAGCGCTTCGATCAGGCCATCGACCTGTTCGCGCGTGTGCAGCGCCGAGAAAGTCACGCGCAAACGCGCGCGGCCTTCGGGCACGGTCGGCGGACGGATCGCGGCGACCCAGTACCCTTGTTGTTCCAGGGCCTGCGCCATCGCCAGCGCGCGGCGATCGTCGCCGCACATCACCGGCTGGATCGGCGTGCCCGAATGCAACAGTTCCAGACCGAGCTTGCCCGCGCGTTCGCGGAAATGCGCGGTCAGCTCGGCGAGTTTTTCGCGCCGCCAGTGATCGCTGCGAGCGAGCTTGATCGCCGCGCGCGTCGCCGCGGCCTGCGCCGGCGGCAACGCGGTGGTGTACAGATGGCTGCGCGCGGTTTCGGCCAGATGGCCGATCAGGTCCGCGTCGCCGTGCAAGGCCGCGCCGTAGCTGCCCAGCGCCTTGCCGAAGGTCGCCAGCTGCAACGGCACTTCCTGCACCGACAGACGCGCCGCGGCGACCGTGCCGCGCCCGTCCGGGCCGATGACGCCGACGCCATGCGCGTCGTCCACGTACAGCACCGCTTTCTGCGCGCGCGCCACCAGGGCCAGATCGCGCAGCGGCGCGATGTCGCCGTCCATGCTGAAAACGCCGTCGGTGGCGAGCATCGCCATGCCGTCGGGCACGTTGCGCAGTTGCCGGATCGCGCCTTCCGGATCGGCGTGCGGATAGCGGCGCAGGCGGCAGCCGGCCAGGCGCGCGGCGTCGATCAGGCTGGCGTGATTGAGACGGTCCTGCACGCAGACGTCTTCTTCTTCCAGCAGGCCCTGCACCGCGGCGATATTGGCCAGGAAGCCGCTGCCGAACAGCAGCGCGCGCGGCGAACCCAGCCAGTCGGCGAGTTCGCGTTCGAGCGCTTCATGCTGGGCGTGGTGGCCGCAGACCAGATGCGAGGCCAGGCCCCCGGTGCCTTCGCGCGACGCCGCATCCTGGAAGGCGTTGGTCACAGCGAAATGCTGCGACAGCCCCAGGTAGTCGTTACCGCAGAAGTTGACCAGCGAGCGGCCTTCGACCTCGCAGCGCGCGCCGTCGCGATGGGTGACCACGCGGTGGGTGCGGCTGCGCGCGTTCGCCACGCGCTGGGCCTGGGCTGTTTGAATCCGTTCGCGCCAAAGGGTTCGCTGGCTGCTCATCGCGGAAGCTCCGCCGCTTCAGGCGGCGCAGGTGTGGGCGGACTGTTCGGAATGTTCCTCAATACTCGCATGGACGGTGCCGGCGGTCTCGACGATTTGCATCGGCTTGAGGCCCAGGCGGTCGAACAGGGCGAGGTCGCGCTCGGTGTCCGGATTGCCGGTGGTCAGCAGTTTTTCGCCGTAGAAGATCGAATTGGCGCCGGCCAGGAAGCACAGCGCCTGCAGTTCGTCGCTCATCGCCTCGCGTCCGGCCGACAGACGGACCATCGACTTGGGCATCAACAGGCGCGCAACTGCGATGGTGCGCACAAATTCGAAGGGGTCCAGCTCGGCCGTGCCGGCCAGCGGTGTGCCTTCGACCTGGACCAGCCGGTTGATCGGCACCGAGTCCGGATGCGCCGGCAGGTTGGCCAGGGTCTGCAGCAGACCGGCGCGCTGGCCGCGCGACTCGCCCATGCCGACGATGCCGCCGCAGCAGGTCTTCATGCCGACATCGCGCACGTGCTCCAGCGTGTCCAGACGGTCCTGGAACTCGCGGGTGTGGATGATCTCGTTATAGAACTCCGGCGCGGTGTCCAGATTGTGGTTGTAGTAGTCCAGCCCGGCCGCCTTCAGCGACTTGGCCTGATCGCCAGACAACATCCCCAGGGTGGCGCAGGTTTCCAGGCCCAGGGCCTTCACCTCGCGGATCATCGCCGCGACCTTCGGGATATCGCGGTCCTTGGGCGAGCGCCAGGCCGCGCCCATGCAGAAGCGCGAGGCGCCGGCGGCCTTGGCCTGTTTGGCTTTTTCCAGCACCGCCTCGGTGCTCATTAGCTTGGTCGCGTCCACGCCGGTGTGATAGCGCGCGGCCTGCGGGCAGTAGCTGCAGTCTTCCGGACAGCCGCCGGTCTTGACCGACAGCAAGGTGCTGACCTGGACTTCGGTCGGATCGAAGTTCTCCCGGTGCGCGCTCGCGGCGCGGTGCAGCAGCTCGGGGAACGGCAGATCGAACAGCGCGCGGACCTCGGCGCGGGACCAATCGTGGCGGAGCGGAGTGGAACTCGGAGAGGACATAGGCACCGGGGCTGGCTCCAGCGGGACTGCACTGACGGCGGGCAAAAGGGGGACCGGCCGCCGGACGGCCGGAGCCGGCAGTCTGGTAAGCGCGCGGGCGACTGTCAACTGATCTCGCGGTGATCGAGTTGACAGCTTTGGGCGGGGCGTATGGGTGGAATTTGTCGCGAGGCCTGGCGCGGGGCCGGGCGCAGGACCCGCCACCGCGCCCTGTGCGCGTCCCTGCGAAGTCTTTTGTGGGAGGGCCTTCAGGCCCGAAGCTTTCCGTTCCGAAGCGGCGACCCCACCCGCAGAGCATCCTCCCCGCGGACTTCCCCGACGCCCGCACCCGCCTTCCCCCGACAGCCCCGCCCCTTGCGGCAAGCCAAGCTGCACCGATGACCTTCGCCGCCTCCGCGATAGACGCGCCGCGCGCCGGCGGACTCTGGCACCGCCTGGGCTGGTCGCTGTGGCCGCCGCGCTGCCTGATCTGCGGCGAGGTTGGCGCCGACGGCCGCGACCTGTGCCCGATCTGCGCGGCGGCATGGCCGTGGATGGGCACGGCCTGTCTGGCCTGCGCCTTGCCGTTGGCGGCTCCGGCGGCGCTTGTTGGACGGACGCTCAACGCCGAGGACGCGGCCGACAACCTCATCCATCCGGAAGCCGACGCGTGCATCGGCGATGACAACGCGCTCGCCCACGGCTCGCCGCACGCTTGGCTCGATGCAACAGCCGATGCCGACACCGCAAGCATCACTCCAATCTGCGGCCACTGCCTGCGCCGCCCGCGAGTGCTGAGCGAAGTCCACGCCGCCTGCGTCTATCGCGCGCCGCTGGACCGGTTGCTGCCTCGCTTCAAGTTCCACCGCGATCTGGCCGCGGGCCGTCTGCTCGCGACGATGATGGCGCGGGCCATCGCGGCGAAATTCCAGTCCGCTGGTCTACATCGCTTCGATGACGTTAACGATGTGACGCGCGTACCGGCCACGACAACGTCCTGCATCTCGGCCAGCCGCGCCGATCCATTCGAATTCCACCCAGCGGATAACCGTTCGCATGCGGGCGACGCTACAGGCCATTCATCGCGGACGCCCTCGCCAATCAACGCGCCGATCGCTACGTCACCCACCACCCCCATCCTCATCCCGATCCCCCTGCACCGCGCGCGCCTGCGCGAACGCGGCTACGACCAGGCGCTCGAACTCGCACGCCCGCTCGCACGCGAGCTGCGCCTGCCCTTGCTGGACGACGCCCTGCTGCGCCTGCGCAACACGCCCGCGCAATCGCGCCTGGACGCCGCGCATCGCCGGCGCAACCTGCACGATGCCTTCGCCTGGCGCAGCACGGCATCGGTTCCCGCGCACGTGGTGCTGATAGACGATGTCATGACCACCGGCGCGACCCTGCACGCCGCGGCGCGAACGCTGCGGCGCGCGGGCGTGCAACGCGTCGATGCCTGGGTCTGCGCCCGTGTGTTGTGAGCACGTTGCTCTCTACAAGAACACGACGCGGCCGCAACCCAAGCCGCGACCGCCCCGCCCCAACGCTACGGCGACCCCGCCAACGCCTGCGCCGGCTGCACCCGCGCCGCATTGACCCGGATCGACCAACTGCGCGAATGCTGCAACAGCCCACCGGCCATCGCCGCGCTCACGAACGCAGTCTTGTCGGTGACGCGCAGTTCCAGCGTCCGCGTTGCCGGCGTGGCCGCATCCTGGCGGAAATCGTAGGCCGCCGAGGTCGCGCCCGGAATCGCGGTGCCGTCGAGATACCACTGCACCGCGACGGTACCGATGCTCGGCCGCAGCAGCGTCGCCGAGAACCGTTTGGTCGTACCGCGCGCATACGCCACCGCCGCGGCCGGCGACGGCGATTCGGTGCCCGGCTCGATCAGATCGATGCCCGCCGACGGCGACCCGAAGCCGCCGCGATACAACTTGCGCACGTACTCCTGCCGGCACACCGGGCAGAACGTATTGCCCAGCGCGCGCATCAGGCAGGTGTTGTCGACCGGCCGGTACATGCCGCTGCTCAGATAACGCGCGCCCTTGAACAGACCGGTGCCGCTGGTGCCGGCGGGCGTCGGAATCGGCAGGCCCGGGGTAAACCAGCTGCGCCACTTCACCAGGCTGGCGTTGGTCTGGTTGGTGACGTTGGGCTCGCACAGCGCGCTGCCGCTGATATCGCTGCAGGCCGGAAAGCCCGGATACGGACTTTCGTATTCGTCCGCCAGCCCGTGGAAGCTGTGGCCGAACTCGTGAATCGCGATCAAGGCCGCGCTGGTGTGCGCGGAGATCGTCGCGAACGAACCGCCGGCGCCTCCGTAGACCGGATCGTTGACCGTCACCAGGATCTTGTCCCAATCCGGAAAGCTCGCCGCCGCCGCCATCACCTTGGACGAGCGCGTGGTCAGCAGGCGATGGATCTGGCTGGTGCAGAAGGTCGCATCGAGCGCGGTGCTGACGAATTGCCCGGCGCGCGGATCGTTGCGCGCGGCGGTGTCGGCGCAGCACGTGGTGCCGGTGCAGCCGGCCTGGTACGGCGGATGATCGGCGCCGGACTGGGCGGAGGCGACGAAGCCGGCCTGCCAGTTCACGAAGCTCTGATAGTCCTTGTACGGGCTGACGTTGAACATCGCCGTCTTCAGCGCCGCGGCCTGATTGGCGAAAGTGGTCTGCTCTGCGTTGGTGTAGCCGTCGCCGAGCACCAGGATGTCGAGGCGATTGCCCGGGTTGGCCGCTTTCGCGCCGCCGGCCTTCGTCGCATCGTCCGGCGCGGGCAGCGACCACGGCGTGCGCGCCGGCATCGTAGCCGCCAGCGGCAATTGCGAAGAACGGATCGCCAGTTCGCGCAGATCGATGCGCTGCGCCGATTTGGCGTTGCCGTTGCCGATCAGTTCGATCGTATCGGCCTCCTCCACCGGCACGCGGACGACGAAGGCGCGGCGCGGATCGCGCACCAGCGGATGCAGTTCGATCGCGCCGTCGCCGTGCTCGGGATCGTGCGCGAATTCGGCGCGAATGAAGTTGGGCACCTGTGCCTCGTACACGGCCGCGTTCTTGGCGCCGTTGCGCGACACGCGGTATCCCACGCGTTCCACGCCGCGCTCGACCGGCTGCTCGCTACGCTGATCGCGATGCGGATCGGACAATTGCACCTGGGTGTAGAACACCGGCTCGGCGCGGCCTTGCGCGTCCATTTCGAACACGACGTAGTGAGCGGGAACGGCGGCGTAGGCGCAGGAGCTGGCCAGCAACCACAACATGGCGGCGCGCGTGAGCTTGGACGAAATCATGGGATCTCCCAACGGCACGGGATACGGGCGTCCGCGCGGCGCGGACGGTTTTGTCGCGGAACCCGCGCCAACCACGGCGCCACAGCCCCCGGGTGTGCCACGACGGCTGCACGCTAACCCACGCGCTGGCCGCGCTTCGCCGCGGCGATCACACAATCCGCCGGCGCGATGCGGGAGGTTTTGTGATGCCCGCCAGCGAATATGCGTTTTCGCGCATCAATGGGCCGATTCGATGGGCCGATCACGCCGCGGCTGTCGCCCGGCTCGACGCGTTCGTAAGCATCGCCTGGATTGCCCAGACGAAGACAGACGCAGCGATACGCCACGTCCGCCGAATCCCATGCACGCGCATGTCCGCGTGCACGCGCCCCGCATGCAGCGCGAAGCGCATGCGGGCGCAGGCGAGACCGCTCGCGGCCCCGCCCGCCACCCGATGGCGGAATCCATTCCGCCACGCGCGCCATCCCGGGCGCATCCCCGATTCCGATCGCCCGCCATCCATGGCGGTGGTTTCCCTACGCCTCGCCTCCTGGCGAGCCTGATCGAATCGAGCGGGGGTTTGCTGATTTACTCACCGGCGTCCCTGCCGTGTCGGAACCGACCTTCATCGCGAGCGCTCGGCCGACGAGGACGCATGTCGCGTGCGATGTTCCCTGGTCCGATTCCGAAGTCCTTTGAAGTCTCCCGAAGTCCTTTCCCGATAGCCGACGAAGTCCGTTTCAAGCCCCACTCAGCGCAGGAAATCCGTTCCCTTTCGCGTGGAGCCATTGTCGCGCAGACAGGTCGCACAGGCTGAGAAGTGCGGGCGTATCGACGGAAAAAACCGCGGTTTATTCCAGTGTGGAGGTGGAGCGCGACCTCCTTGTTGCGCTCCCGCCGCGGCAGCCCGACGCGACGTCTCCACCCGCTCAGCATCGCCCGCCGCCCCGGTCCGGGGCAGTCGGGCATCGTCGCGAACGGGGGTAGGATTTTTCCGGTTGCGCGGCCGGCGGTTTTGCGCTTACGGCATGACCGGCGGGTGATAGCTCAGGGTCAGGCCGAGCAGCCACAGCAGTCCCAGCACCAACGGGATGTGCACCAGCAACTGGATGAAGGTGAATCCGACGATGTCGCGCGCCTTCAGTCCCAGCACGCCCAGCAGCGGCAGCATCCAGAACGGATTGATCAGATTCGGCAGCGCCTCGGCGGCGTTGTAGACCTGCACCGCCCAGCCCAGATGCACTTTCAGATCGTTGGCGGCCTGCATCACATAGGGCGCTTCGATGATCCATTTGCCGCCGCCGGAGGGCACGAAGAAGCCCAGCACCGCCGAGTACACGCCCATGACCAAGGTGAAGGTGTCGGTATCGGCCACGCGCACGAACACGCTGGACAGATGATGCGCCAGGGTCTGGCCGTCGCTGCCCTTGGCCGCGGTCAGCAGGCTGGCGATGCCGCCATAGAGCGGAAACTGGATCAGCACGCCGGTGGTGCTCGGCACCGCGCGCGCGACCGCGTTGAGGAAACTGCGCGGGCGCCAGTGCAGCAGCAGGCCGGCGGTCAGGAACGCGAAGTTGTACGTGTTGAGGTTGGCGATGGCGCTGACCAGGGGCTTGGCGGAAAACTCCACCACCAGCCAGCCCAGGCTCATCGCCGCCAACAGCAGCGTGATCAGCGGGCTGTATTCCAGCCACTCGCCCGGGCGCTTGCGCGGCGGCAGCGTGGCGGCGTTCTTTTCTTCGACAGCGAAATGCTCGGCGCCGTCGAAATCGCGCGCGCGCCGCACCGATGCACCGCGCGGCGCGGTGACGAAGCAAATCAGCAGCGACACCGCGATCAACACCGCGGTCAGCACCACCGACTGCCACAACAAAATGGTTTCGCTGAAGGGAATCACGCCGGTGATCGCCAGCAAGGCCGGCGGCATGCTCGCCGGATTGGCCTGCAACTGCGCGGCCGACGAACTCAGGCCCATCGCCCACACCGCGCCCAGGCCGAGATACGCCGCCGCACCGGCCGCGCGATAGTCCATGTCCAGATCGTCGCGCCGCGCCAGCGCGCGCACCAGCAGGCCGCCGAACACCAGCGAGAAACCCCAGCTCAGCAGCGAGGTCAACATGCTGATCAGGCCGACATAGCAGATCGCGCCGCGACCGCTGCGCGGGACGCGGGCGAGCGCGTCGATCACCCGCGCCACCGCCGGCGCGGTCGCGACCACATAGCCGCCGATGACCACGAAGGCCATCTGCATGGTGAAGGGAATCAGGCTCCAGTAGCCGTCGCCGAACGCCGACGCGGTGGCCGTGGGCGTGGCGCCGAAACCCAGCGCGGCGACCGCGACGATGACCACGCCGAGCGCGGCGAACACATACGCGTCGGGAAACCAGCGTTCAGCCCAGGCCGCGCTGCGCAGGGCGAAGCGCGCGAGCGGACCGTCGGCGGAAGCGGAGGCGGCTGAGTTCATGGCGGGATTCCTGCGACGGGGCCTGGCGATTGTCCAAGCCTGGGCCGGACGGGCCACTTGCACTTTAGTCGCACGCCCGCCGCCGCGGCGAGGGCGCGCGCCGCCGCCACGGCGCGCCCGCCGTGCCTTACGGTGTCTTGGCCGGCGCGATCCGCGCCTTCGCCCGCTTGCCGGAGCCGATGATCGCCTCGGCCCGCAGCTCGAAACTGGCGTCCTTCGAATACAAGCCGCTGGTCGCGACCGCGGTCCAGGCCGGATAGTGGTCCTTGAAGAACTCGCGATGCACCTTCAGCACCGGCGCGATACGGCGGCGGAATTCCTCGTGATCGCGGGCGACGTGGAAACTCTGCATCTCCACCACATCGTCCATGCTGGCGCCGGCGCTGCGCAGGTGCGCCTGCAGTTGCTGGAACAGCCAGCGCGCCTTGGCCTCGTCGTCGGCGCCTTCCAGCGCGGGAATGCCCGAGACGATCACGCGATCGCCGATCTTCACCACCGGCGAGTAGTGCAGATCGTGATACGAACTCTCCCACCCTTCCGGCGCGAAATGCTCGCGAGCCGGCGCCGAAGCCGGCGGCGCGGCGACGGCCGGCAATGCCGGCGCGAGGCAGAGCGCGGCCGGGAGAATCAGGGAACGCAGCCAGACGCGCATGAGCCACTCCGCAACCGATAAGGCGGCCATTGCACGCCAGCGGCGCGGCGCTGTCATTGCCCGCGATCGCGGTTTCGGCGGATTTCGCGCCTCAGGTGGCCGCGGAGGTCGCGCGCAGGGCGTAGTCCAGCGCCAGGCCGGCGAAGATCGTCAGCCCCACCCAGTGGTTGTGCAGGAACGCGCGGAAGCAGGCCTCGCGTTCGCGATGGCGGGCGATGACGAACTCATACACCACCAGCGCGGCCGCGACCGCCAGGCCGCCGAAGTACCACATCCCCAGCTCCGCACGCTGGCCGACCAGACCCAGCGCCAGGAACATGAGCGCATACAGCACGCCGATCGCGATCAGATCCAGATCGCCGAACAAGATCGCGGTGGACTTCGAACCCATCTTCAGATCGTCCTCGCGATCGACGATGGCGTACCAAGTGTCGTAAGCGGTGGACCACAGGATATTGGCCGCATACAGCAGCCACGCCAGCGCCGGCACCTCGCCGCGCACCGCCGCGAACGCCATCGGAATGCCCCAGCCGAAGGCCATGCCCAGATAGACCTGCGGCAGATAGGTATAGCGCTTGAGATAGGGATAACTCGCCGCCAGCACCACGCCGACGAAACTCATCAGGATGGTCAACCGGTTCAAAGTCAGGACCAGCCCGAACGCCACCAGCATCAACACCGCGAACACCGCCAGCGCCTCGCGCCCGCGCACCTCGCCGGTCGCCAGCGGCCGGTGCTTGGTGCGCTCGACATGCGGATCGAGCCAGCGGTCGGCGTAATCGTTGATCACGCAGCCCGCCGCCCGGGTCAGCCAGACCCCGGCGCTGAACACGAACCACGTCCACAGCGGCGGCACGCCCTCAGCCGCGATCCACAGCCCCCACCAGGTCGGCCAGAGCAGCAACAGCCACCCGATCGGCCGATCGCCGCGGGTCAACTTCCAATAGAGCGACAGCCGCCGGCGCCAGTCCGGCGCGGGCATGGGGGGATGAGCGTGTTCCATAGGCGCATAGATTAGCGCGAGGGCTTCGCGGCATCTGCGTTGGGGGTGGGTTGGGGATGGGTCGGGTGTTTGGCCGGTGTGGGCGCGTTCGGGTGCGGCCCGGTGATGGCGGCCGCCGTCTGGTGCGGGTTAGCGGGCCTGGGCGCAAGCGGCCGGTCGCTTATAAAGCTACGTGTTTCAGGGCCGAACGCCTTCCGCCATCAAGCTGGTGCCTTCATTGCCGGCCCGCGAACCCGGGACCGTGCGGCCGCCCGTAACGCGACGTCACCCAAACCGCCGGATTCCGTTAGAATGCACGGCCGCACGACACCCTCGTGCGCACCGACAACGCGCCTGTAGCTCAGCCGGATAGAGTAGTGGCTTCCGAAGCCATTGGTCGGGGGTTCGAATCCCTCCAGGCGCGCCAGTTCCCAGCGGTGAACCCTCTCCGCTCTCCGCACGCCCCTCCGAAAGCCCCAGTCCTGGCGGCCTTCCGCGAGGGGCGTTTGGTTTTGGGGCCCCGGCCGAAATCCCCATTTCGGCGGTTTTCCTCTCTCTCCACCCCGTTTTTCTCCGGTCGGTTGGTCTAGAGACCAAGCTCTCGTGTGCGCAAAGCGCCAAAAACAAGGTGGATTTCAAAGGGCATCACTCTACGATTGGATTGACGTTTGGATCAGCCACCGCGATTCGAACGACCGGTACCGCTGCCCATCGGCGGAAGCAGGTCGCAATCCATCGCCAGCCGCGCCAAAGCGAAATCGCCGTGGACGCCCAATTTGGCCATGACCTTAGCCCGTACCGTTCGGGCGGTTGACTCGGTTAGCCCCAACTCCAAGGCGATCTCGCTGTTGCGTTTGCCCTGCACCATCAGCCTCGCGACCTCCAGCTGACGCGGACTGAGCCGGTCGAATGGCGTGGTCTCGAATAGAACGCGCGGGCCCAGTATCTCGTCCAGAAACCGGCGCCCGGCCGCGACCTCGCGCACAGCGCGAACGACCACGCTGCCGTCCCGGGCCTTGGACACATAGCCCATGGCCCCAGCAGCCAACAGGCGGCGCGGCACTGGGCCGCCGTCCACCACCGAGACGATGAGGATCTTCCGGTCGGGATCTTTTGCTAATAGGCGGCGCGTGACCTCCAATCCGTCCCAGTCCGGGAGATGGAAATCGCAAAGCACGACATCGGGGTCGCAGTCCTCAACTGCGCCAAGCGCGTCCATGCCGCTGGACGATTCACCCACCACGCTCAAATCGGCGTGTGTTTCCAGCACCCATTTCAAGCCGACACGTACCAGCGGGTGATCATCAATTAGAAACACGCGAATCATTTCTTCCCTCGGCAGCAACTACCGGGGACGGACTTAGCCAGTACGGCCGCGCCCTTATCAACACAATCATTTTGAATTTGCGTTTCGCCGATGCGAACTTCGGCGGATCGAAAATGCTCATAGACGAATGCTTATTCCATCCATAAGAACGCTGAATTCAAATCAGATTTCTCCTACATCAAACCCAAGCGCGCGCTGCTAGCGTTTCCACCTCACCCAATGCGGGCCGCAGAATGGAAAGCACTGACGATTCATTGTTTATCCACTTCGATGTCGTTTGCCTCGGGCGCAGGCAATGGCGCATCAACATCGAAGGCATCACATCGCCGGTTCCTTTTACGTCCCGCGATAGCGCAGCTGCGGCGGCCCGCGCACAAGCCCGGCAGTTTCATTTATTTCGAGGCCTGCCGACCCAGGTTCGGGTGACCGACCACGACGGCCAGCTCAGATGTGCTAATTGTTACAGCGAGCACGATGACTCCCCGATTGAGCGTATCGAGCTACCGTTCGCTTGCCGACCGAAGGTCTCACGCCCAGAGACGCTTGCCATGGACACTGGGTTGGAGAATGATGTCCGTCACCGCCACACGGACCCCGTGGCCCTGTCTCGCGCCGACATGGAAATGTCCTATGGTGCGCCTCGACCTGCCGTCATTGAACAGCCGCTCCTTTGGGAACGGCTCTGCGCACCTGTTCGTATCGCCTCCCTAGGCACAGGCCCTCTGCCTGTGCTGTTGCACCGCGCCAAAAGGAGTTGTCTCGTGAATGCAAGATCAAAGCGCTTTATCGCGCCAAAACCATTGCCTCATCAAAGCCCACCGGGCCAGAAGCTACGGCGCCTGTGGATGGCCGGAGTGACGCTGCTCGTCGCGCTCACCTCCATTGGGGCAGTGGCGCAAGAAACCGAGAAAGTCTGGACGACCTCCGACGCGGTTGGCAGCCCCTTCATAAGCGAGTACGAAGCCCAGGCCGCCATCAAAAGAGACGTTGTGGACAACGTGCCCGATGGCCCCATGCTCAAGTTCCGCAGTGAGGGCAGTTTGATTCTAAAGGATCGGACCCTCTACTGGTACGGCATCACGCCTATGCCACCGAAGACCGGGGAATGGGACTACTCATTCATCATGCCCCGCGTGTTCAACGCACCCTCCATGGACAGTGCGGTCGCGCAAACGAAGGCGTACTACGACAAAGAGAGTGTCGCCACAGGGTGCGCTCCCCACACGATTGTGCTCGTGCATCCGAGCAGCCAAAGGACCTTTTGGGACGATGGCGTGACTCTGCGGCAGGAATTCTTCCCCGTCACCGTGGTCTATCAAAGCGGATTGTCAGGTACCTGTACACCCATCACTTTTAGCGGCGACAGCTATGGTATCGGCGCCGGTCGCACTGTCGGCTGCCCCAGTTACCTGCAATGGGATCCTCAAAAGCAGGCCTGTTCTGGTGGGGGCCTGTTCGCCAGCGGCAATTCGGCCATTTACTCGGCACCGGTGCTAGCACCGGGACAATGCAAAGTCGGAAATCCCTGCGACCCATCCACCGGCGACAAGATGCAGCCGGAGACCGATTTCGATCTGGGCTGGATCAGCTTTACACGGTACTTCCACTCACTCACTTCGACGCCGATGGGTGGGTTCGGTGATGGCTGGACGCATTCGCACAACCTGCGCCTGACCGCCGGCAAGGACCCGACCAGTTGGGACGACACCGTGCACGTCGGCCTGGTCGAAGCCGATGGTTCCCAGATTTCATTCACTCCGGTGGGCGATATCTATGAGAGCGATGACGGCCGCGGCGATCGAGCCGTCAAAGATGGCGATCAATGGTGGGTCTATCGCAGCGACCGAGTGCTGCGTTTCGACGCCGATGGCCGACTGCTGGAACAGCGGTTCGAAAGCGGCACGTCGTTGATCTATGCCTACGACGCGGCGCGTCGGCTCAGCACTATCACCCACAGCAGCGGCCGTAGTCTGGTGTTCGACTATGCCGCCTCGGACGGCGACGCGCCCATCGCGGCGATCCGCTCGTCCGGGCGGGCATTGGCTACCTATGCGTATACCGCAGCCGGCCAGATCGAAACGGCGACCTATGCGAACTCCACGAATCGACGCTACCACTACGAGGACACGCGCTTTCCGCGCTATCTGACCGGCGTAACCATCGAGGGCGACAAGCGCTTCAGCACCTTCGTTTATGACGCCAAGGGCCGGGTGATCTCCAGCCAGCACGATGGCGGGGCCGATGGCGTGACGCTGAGCTATCCCGAAGAAGGAGGCTCCATCATCACCAATGCACTGGGGCAGCAGACCGCATTGGGATTGGCCAGCGCTCCCCCAAGCGAGGCGCCGCGCAAGATCAGCGACTTGACCGATAGCCGCGGTACGGCCGGAACTACGTACTTTGACGAAGAGACGGACTTCCGTCGTCGCGTAGCTACCACCACCGACCGCAAAGGCATTGTGACCGAGCATGCCTACACCGAAGCCAACGATCTGGTCACCGGGGCGCCGGCACGGACCCATACGGTCACCGAGGCCAAGGGAACACCCCAGCAGCGGATCAGCGTTGCCGTAACCGATGTGGCCAGCAATCGCCCGATCTTGGCGAAGGTCGGCAACCAAGAAACCCGCATCGTGCGCAACGCCCGCCTGCAGCCGGCCAGCGTAAGCGTGCGCGACACGGTCAGTAACGAAGTTCGCACCACGACCTACGCGTACTGCGAGGCCGCTGACGTCGCAGCCAGCAACAGCCCGTGTCCTGTGCTGGGCCTGTTGAAGTCGATGGACGGTCCTCGGACCGATGTTAACGACGTCACCCGATTCGAATACTACGGCAGCGACGACTCCGTCTGCACGACGACGCCGGAGCTTTGTACGTATCGCAAGGGAGACCTGCGTAAGACCATCGACGCGCTGGGCCGGGCGACGGAGATCATTGGCTACGACCCGGACGGCCGCCCGCTGTCGGTGGTGGATGCCAATGGTCTTGTTACCGACTTTACGTATAACCCACGCGGCTGGCTGACCACGACAAAGGTGCGAGGTCCGGACGATAGTAGCCAGCAAGACGACCGCATCACCGAGGTTGCCTATTACCTGGATGGCCCAGTTCAGACCGTCACCCTGCCGGGACAATGGCCAGTCAATTTCGATTACGACAACGCACGCCGCTTGAATTCCGTTAGCAGCAGCGGCACAGGTGACATAATCGACTACACGCTCGACAGCGCCGGCAACATTAAGAAGCAGGAGAACCGCACCGGCAGCGGCCAACTGACCCACACCTTGTCCCGGGTCTACGACACGCTGGGGCAGTTGATCACGGCCAAGGACGCATCGCAGAACCCGACCGGCTTCAGGTACGACGCCAACGGCAACACCGATTTGATCACTGATGCGCTGGGCCGCAAGACGAGTCAATCTTACGATCCGCTCAATCGCCTGTCTGAGACGTTGCAAGATGTCGGTGGGTTGGCGGTGAAGACCGTCATGGAGTACAACGCGCTCGATCAGGTCACCAAAATCACAGATCCCAAGGGGCTGAATACGGTTTATGCCTATAACGGCTTCGGCGATCGGACCAAACTGACCAGCCCGGACACGGGCGTCACCGACTACAGCTATAACGCCGCCGGTCTGCCCGCGACCAAGAAGGATGCCAACGATGCCGCCGCGCATCGTTATACGTACGACGTGTTGAACCGGCCGACGGCGATCTTCTACACGGCGACCGGTCCGGCAGATGTCGAGTACGACTACGACACCGTCAATACGGTCTGCACCACCGACGAAACCTTTGCCCTGGGTCGCGTCACCGCCATGCGCGCCGAAGGCACGGAGCTACAGTACTGCTACGACCGCTTCGGCCAAGTCGCCCGCAAGGTGCAGACGATCGCCGGCAAGAGCTTCACCCTACGCTATGCCTACAACAAGACGGGCCAGCTTCAGGCAATTACGTACCCCGATGGTGCGGTGGCCGACTATTGGCGCGACACCGTTGGCCGCATCCTGGAGATCTACGTCACACCGGCCAGTGGCGTTCGGACCAAGCTGCTCGGAAGCGCTATTTATCAGCCCTTTGGACCGTCGTTGGGCTGGACCTACGGCAACGGCCGCTACGTGATGATCGACTCGGACCTGGACTACCGCACCAAGTCCATCCGCGACATGGCAAGCGGTGGTTTGTCACTCGGCTATGTCTACAACCAGGTCGGTGAGATCAAGGAGCTGAAGGACGGCCTGCTGAGCACCAGCTTGGCGAAGTACGACTACGACACGCTAAGCCGATTGACGGCGACCCGCGACGGGCCGACGAGTACCGCGATCGAGACCTACGAGTACGACCTGACGGGCAATCGAAAGAAATTGATCCGCGGCACGGTCCAGGAGGATTACATCTATCCAACCACTAACCACCGCTTGGGCAGCATCAACATAGCGGGCGGCGGCACCGCCAGCCGCAGCTATAACGCTGTCGGCAATACCGTCGCCATCGGAGGTACTGCCAAGGAGTATGTGTACAACGCTAATGATCGTCTGACCCAAGTTAAGCAAGCTAGCGTGGTTAAAGCGAACTATCGCTACAACGCGCTCGGAGAGCGTGTCACAGCAACGAACGGCGCCACCAGTACCATCGATACCTACACACTATACGACGAGAGCGGTAACTGGATCGGCGACTACGACGTCGATGGCGTGGCCAAGCAGCAGGCGATTTGGTTCGGCGGTGTGCCCGCGGGCCTTCTGGTCGGCAGTGGTTCGACTCAGTCCCTGAAGTACGTTCAGACCGACCATCTTGGTACACCGCGCGCGGTCATCGACCCCGCCCGGGATGTTGCGATCTGGACCTGGAACGCAAAGAGCGAGGCCTTCGGCAACGACCCCCCGAATCAAGATCCCGATCTGGACGGCACCGCGTTCGTGTTCAACATGCGGTTCCCGGGGCAGCGGTTCGACGCCGCTAGTGGACTCGTCTACAACTATTTCCGCGACTACGATGCGGCCAGCGGGCGGTATGTGCAGAGCGATCCAATTGGACTTCGTGGTGGCCTAGCTCTATATTCATATGCTGGTGCAAGCCCCGTTACGACGGTAGACCCACTGGGGCTGAAGCCACGAATTTATGTTAATGGGAATAACATAAAGATAATTGAGCCTGTTAACTTCGGCATTGATCCGGGAGTTACTCCTGAAGCGGCACGAAGGGCGTTCGAAGAGGCAGAGAAAGTTTGGACGAAGAAAATTGGAAAGTGCAATGTTCGAATGCGGATCATCGATGGGCGAAATGATCCCAATGCTGTCAAAGTTCAATTGCGCCGTCTGGACTTATACGAAACAAATAATATGAATAACTGGTACATTCCAAATCCCTCGGATGGCCATTATTGGAACACTTTTGATTGGAGCACGTTCGGTCACGAAGTAGGACATGATTTGTTAAACTACCCTGACAATTTGGCTCCTCGGAAAGAGAGGCCAACAGTAATGGGAACTGATTACACCACGGTGCCTGCGTTCAGCGTTTCGGCGTGGGATATTGCGAGACTGCTTGAAAGGTGGACCGACAAGGAATGCGAATGCAATTGATCAAGTACATCGTGATAGGTGCCGTGTTGCTCCTGCCTGGGTGCACCAAGCCCACCCCTGATAATCAGGAGGTTAAGGGTGAGCAGTCAGCGAGCACCCGCCTTACAAACAGGGAGTTGCTTTCGACGAGCCTATATCCGCTGAGCACGTATTATGGAGTGTGCCTAAGGGACGCGGGCGTCGTTCGCGGTGCGCTTCGTAATGGTATGCGCGGTTATCCCACGGTTGGCGAATTGTCGGCTTACGGCGCGGAGTTGAAAATTGCTGTTGGCAAATTCGGCACTGAGCCGAAATCAACGTCAGAAAGGATTGCCTCCTCCCCAGGGCGGACGGTGCATGTGATTCAAACAGAAGGGAAGCGCAGCCTTTTGGTGTCCGATTTCGATGACTCTGGCAACATGGTCAGTGTTGAGTTCGAAAGCGCTGATCCCAAGGGGTATGGCGCCGCATTAAGCCTAGCCAATAATGTAGTTGCATGCAGTCTGACACCTGCTTCCATTGAGGCAGGACTTCAGTAAGTTTAACCCGTGTAAGGCGGAATGAATTCCGCCCTATAGCAACGTAAATACCGTCTTATCCAACTGCGCGTCGAACGGCCTGCCTGACTTGAACCCGCGTAAGGCGAGTCTCGACTCGCCGCATTGAAGTATTGAAGCCCCGCCAAGTGCGGGGCTTCTTGTTTTAGCCGCCTGAGTCGCCGTATTGCTCAGCGAGTTGCCGTGCGCGGTGAATCGCCCAGTGTTTCGTAAACATCTCGCAGCCATCTTTAGGGCCCCGGCAACGGGGCCTTTCTTTTTCCGCTTGACCGGGAGTTTACGTGGGACATCCTAGGCAGATTGATTTGCCGCCCTGACAATGGCGAATTACCCGAACGGGTTGTCGTCGAAGGTCTTCCTGCGTTGCACAGTCGAGTGCCGCACGAGGCGAGGATGCTCGCAAAATTCTTCGATAGCCTGTGTGCGGCCCGACCCGGCATCGAGGTAGTCATCCGCCTGCACTAGCGGCTTGCGCGCCATGTCTGGCATGTCTACGACAGCGCTCGGATGTTTTTACCGTACGCCTTAATCTCGTAAGGCACTGAAGTGAACAAAGGCCTGTCCCCAGATGCACCATAGCGGACAAAATATTCAAGGCGAAGCCGCTTCGCGGCCTCTGGTTGGCATTGATGACGTTGACCGCGGAATTTGGCGAGCCTAGAGCTTTCGAGTTCTAGCCAACCTCAGATTCGCACCAAGGGCTCGGTCGCCAACATGATCCCGTCACAATATGTCCAGGAGCCTTTCGTGTTTAGCCAGCTCGATGCCGAACTAAGTAAAGACACCAACCATGGCTACTGGTCCGAGCTAGGAATCAACGACTGCATTGAGATCCTGAGTGCCTTCAAAGCACGGGATTGGATCGAACTCGGAGACGCGGCACCCAGCCGGCCGACGGATTGGCTTGTCCGATGCGCCGACGCATTAGGCGAGCTTCCGACGAGGGACTCGCTCGACTGGCTGATGAAGGCTGCGATAGGCCACGGCAACGAGGTGGCGGAGGCAGCGCTGGAGTCGATTAATTCCATCATAGGCAGTGACCCACTCATTCACATCCATAAGCCGATCTTGATCGCATGGATCGAAAGCCTTCGCCCAATGGCTACTCGTCCTTACCTGCTTGCACTGGCTGCCCTTGACGCCAATTTAAAGCAGCGAGGTTGAGCGGACGGTGGGAGACAGGGTTCAGAGTGGACTTTCAAAGGCTCGCTCCTAGACCACACCATGGCGGACGGGCATTCAAGCCGAAGCCGCTTCGCGGCTCGGCTTGAGCGCTGCGGCTGACGGCGGAATTTACGGTGCCCACGGCTCCGGTTTTCAATCACATCGGGTCACATCGAGAAACAATAGGCAACCTCGATGGCGGCCCCCTGGCGTGCAGCGCCGACTAGCCGCTTGGTGCAATAGACGCGGCGAGCGCAGGCGCCTGACGCCTGCCGCGCCCTGCGCACCTAATCCGTCCCGAGTGGTACGAGCGTCCCCCGTCGCGCTCGACAGTCCCGTTCTCGCCAACTGTCGCCCGATGTGCTCGGGGCCAGCACCTCAGCCGGCATTGGAGTTGGAGCAGTATCGATTCTAGAGATAAGGCATACACGGCCGGCTTGTTCCGTCGCTCGACTGTCCGCTATCGGCCATTAGCGGATTCCCGGCTTAGCCCGCACTCCGGCGGATCAGATTGATCCCTTCTCGATACATCATGACCTCGAACTCAGGGAACCGGTGCTTGAACTTGCTTGAATCAAACAGGTTGGCCTGCTCGTAACGCGGGAGCAGTTCCCGGATTTCCCTCACTTCCGGCGAGAAGATGCCCGCAATGGCGAAGGCCCATTTCCCGATGACCTTGTAAGACATTGGCCTGTCGAACGCCTCGCAGGCCATGGCGACGAACTGCTTGTATGTCGGTCGAACGTCGCAGCAAGGCAGGTGCCAAGTCTGGCTGTAAGCATCGGGCGCGTTTCCAAGCGCAGCCAGCCCCCGACTCGCGTCCGGGGTCCAGATCAGCGTGCGCTTGGTGTCGTCGCGTATCGGAACGCGTGGCGACTTGCCTGCTTTCAACTTGTCGGTGATGAGGGCATTGGTGAAGCTCTGAGTCTTGCCCGGACCGTAGAACTCCGGCGCGCGACCAATGAGTACCGGAATGTCGCCGCGGATCATTTCCTCCAACACCATAGTTGCCATGCGCGCGCGCACCCGGCCCTTGCGACCGACCGGCGCGAAAGCCGTCTCCTCAGTCAGCAGCCGGCCGTCCTGCGGATACATGTAGGTGTTGTCGAAGTAGGCGAACTTCGCACCCGCTGCCCGGCAGGCGTCGAGGGCGTTCCTCAGCATCGTGGGGAACTGCTTCTCCCACAATTCGGTATCCGGCGGCAGGCCCGCCGTGAAATAGACGATGTTGCTGCCCTCAACCGCCTTAGCTGTCTGCCTGGGATCGAGGAGATCGGCGGACACCACGGTATCGGTATCGTTGACCTTCCGCGGATTGCGGCTGACCAGCCGCAAGTCGCTGGTGTAATTACCTTGCAACTCGCGCGCCAGTTCCACGGCGATCTGGCCGTTCGCGCCCAATATCGTTTGCATAGTTTTCTCTTGCATCTTGGCGGAGGCTCCGCGCCGAACGAGGCTCCATGACCATCCTGCTTGACCGGCCCGACACCGTAAGCCTAAAGTTGACTTTAATGTCAACGCGCTTCCGATGTGCGGTATGAAGATTGGTGAATTGTCGAAACTCACTGGCCTGACAGCGTCTCGCATCCGCTTCTACGAGAGTGCTGGCCTGCTCCGTGCGGTGGCACGTCAAGCCAACGGTTATCGCGATTACCCGCCCGAGGCGGCCTCGGTGCTGGAAACCATCGACAGCGCCCAACGCGCCGGCTTCTCACTGGAGCAGATTCGTCACCTGCTCCCTCTCGGCGATGGCAGTTGGGATCACGAGAAATTGCTGATGGCGCTTAAAGCCAAGGTCGCCGAGGTCGAGGTGTTGCAGAAGCGCCTGAAGCAGAACAAGGCGCAATTGCTGGTCGCCATCGACAGCATCGAGAATCGGCCGGACAGCATCGACTGCGAGGACAACCGGACACGGGTGTTGGACCGACTGCGCAGCAAGGGCGTGGTGGCATCTCGTCGCAAGCCGGCTCGTGATGGCTGAGACAGCGTCCACGGCCTTGACCTTCAACCGTGGTTGAACCCTAGCCTACGAGTCGGGTAATTGACGAGGCGCCGACGGTGGAACAGGAATTCACGGAAGTCGAGTTCGGAATACATAAGGTACTTGTGCCGTCGAGCGGGTATTACGACCGATTCCGCATGAGTCCGGATCTGGATGAGGTGGCCCAGGATCCGGCCGCGGGCATTATCGAGTTCTTCCGCCGCATCCCGAAATCGATGGTGGCGACCCGCATCGGCCCAGCTTGGTCGCCCCATTTCTACTACCGGACCAGCAGCGTTCAATTGCTGTTCCTGGCGCCGTTTGCACGCCTGCGCGCAGCCCCGCCCATGAAGAGGAACCATCGCACATGACCCGACGCATCCTCCATGTCGTCAGCAACATCGCCCACTATGACGATCCGTCCCTCCCAACGGGTTTATGGCTGTCGGAACTGACCCATGCCTACGATCTCTTCGAGGAGAAAGGGTATGAGCAGCGCATCGTGAGTCCGAAGGGCGGCGTATCGCCGCTCGAACCCCGCGCTCTCAAATGGCCCCTCCTGGATGCCTCCGCCAAGGCATGGCTCAACGACCCGAATCGGATGGCCTTGCTATCGAACACCGCCTCCCCCGATGAGATCGACCCCGCGGATTTCGACGTGATCTATTTCACCGGTGGACACGCGGTGATGTGGGACTTCCCGGGCAGCATCGGACTTCAACGCATCACTCGGGACATCTACGAGCGCGGCGGGATCGTCTCTGCGGTATGCCATGGCTACTGCGGCCTGCTGAACACGATGCTGTCCGATGGCTCGCTACTGGTCGCAGGGCGCAAGGTCACTGGCTTCTCCTGGCGGGAGGAAGTACTCGCCGGCGTTGCGAAGGACATGCCGTACAACGCCGAAGAAGAGATGAAGCGGCGCGGCGCAAGATACGAGAAGGCGTTTCTACCCTTCGTTCCGAATGCTGTCGTCGATGGCCGCCTGATAACCGGCCAAAATCCGGCATCAGCGAAGGTGACGGCAAAGCGGGTTGCGGATCTTCTGTCATCTTCGGGTGGGAACGGTCAGGCAATGTGAGCGGCAAAGCAGAGTCAAAACCGCCCGTCCCGACGGATGAGGATGCGGATCTATGTCAGAGTCAGGCCGAAGCCGCTTCGCGGCTCGGCTTAATTCAGGGATGAGGCGTCACATGGAAAAATTCTCGCGACCAGAGCTGCGGACTGATTGGGCATCCGTTGTCGTCGGTGGGATGCGCCTTGAGGTATCGGCAACAATTGATGGACCGGAGCACCAGCTGGTAACCATTCTTGCAGATGAGCACGACGAGGCGCTGTGGGTCCAGGTATATGTGGGCGACATTGCTGTGCAAATACCAGCCGCTCTTTTGCGTAAGGCGCTTGATGATGCAGTCGGTGAGGTTCATTCGGAGAACTGGTATGACCGCAATGAGCCTCCCGGGCGTGACGCCTAACAGTTCATTCAAGCCGAAGCCGCTTCGCGGCGCAGCTTAGTCATGGGTTGGGTCTCTATGAAAATTTCCAGCCCTGTATGGTTCCTCCCGACGGCGATATCCGCTTCAGCCGTTGTGGACTGCCCAGGAAGTTGTGACTCGCCGCCACCATCCAACCAGTAGCTTCCAGCGTTCTAAGATGGATGGTTACGCCTACTAAACGCGCCCCTATAAGTAGTGGGAGAGATGCTAAAGCGCCGCCGGAAGTGCTGGCGCAATGAATCCGCGCTGCCCAATCCGCAGTGTTCGGCGACCCGATCCATTGGCAGGTCAGTAGTCTCTAGCAGCTCTCTTGCACGATCCAGTCTGCGCTGCAGGAGCCACTGAAGTGGACTGGCTCCGGTCTCTGATTGAAAGTTCCGGGTGAGACTGCGGATGCTAATGCTCGCGTGAGCAGCTAAGTCTCCCAATGCCAGCGGCTTGTCCAAATGCCGAAGTGCCCAAGCCCGAGTCGAAGCTAACGAAGCTCCTTCCTCTTTTGGCACTGGGGTTTGAATGAACTGAGCTTGTCCGCCTGGCCTTACAGGCGCAACTACGGCCAACCTGGCGACGACGTTGGCCACTGCGGCGCCGTAGTCGCTCCGGACAAGGTGCAGACAAAGGTCGATGCCAGCCGCGAGCCCTGCCGAGGTGAAGATTCCGTCGTCCTCTACATAAAGGACATCGGGACGAACATCGATGCTAGGAAAGCGATCTTTGAGCTCGGCCGAATACAGCCAGTAGGTGGTAGCGGATCGGCCATCCAAGAGGCCCGCTTGCGCCAGTACGAAGGCTCCCGTGCAGATCGACGCAATTCGCTTCCCATTTGCAGCAGCTTGCTGAAGTGATGACAGCACGGCCGGACTGGCGTTCTCTCGAGCACCGGTGCCTGTGACTATCACTATGTCGGCTCCGTGCAGCATTTCTAGCCCGTGGCGAACGACGATGTCGAAGCCACCATCCACCTTTATCGGACCTGGCTGCGCAGTGCAAACCAGGACCTCGTAGCCCGGAGCACCGTCGACAACGGTATGGCCAAGCACTAGATCCGGGATGGCCAAATCAAAGGCCGTCACAGGAGGCACAGCGACTACGGCAACACGGAGCATGGCCAGAACCTCACGACACCTGTCTTTCTGGCCGCTAGATTACCGCTGCCAGCGCATTCACAGTGGATTTCTCCAATAACCGCGAGAAATCAGATGAAGAATATTGTTGTCGGTGCAGGTGCCACCGGAGTCGCCACCGCACGCCTACTGGCTGAAGCCGGCCACGAGGTTACGCTGGTATCGCGTCGCGCTAATGTAGCAACGCCCGCTGGAGTCAAATACGTGTCCGGCGATGCGAGCGACGCAAATTTTATGTCCATGCTCGCAGCTGGCGCACAGACGTTGTTTAACTGCGCCATGCCGCCATACGATAGCTGGCCGAAGCTCTTTCCCCCGCTTGGGAGCTCGCTTTTGGCCGCCGCCGAACGCAGCGGCGCTAACTACGTCATGCTCGGAAACTGCTATGGATACGAACCATCTGCAGAACCTATCACTGAGAGTTCGCCAATCGCGCCAACATCCATCAAGGGGCGCGTTCGCGCAAAAATGTGGGCGGACGCAATGACCGCACATCACTCGGGCCGAGTGCGTGTAGCCGAAGTCCGTGCGAGCGACTTTTTGGGCGCAAACGCCGGTTCTCTCTACACGTTAACAATTTTGCCTCGGCTCACAAGTCGGGAGCCGATAGCTTATCCAGCCAATCTAGATGTTGAGCATAGCTGGACCTACACGGAAGACGCTGCGCGCACCCTGATTGCCGCCGCATTAAACGATGCTGCTTGGGGTCGTGCGTGGCATGTCCCTCCGGTGAGCAACGAGTCCGCAAGAGAGGTAACCTTCCGACTCTCGCAGCTGGCAGGCATTGACCCGCTGCATCTGATCAGGATGAACTCA
The DNA here is from genome assembly GCF_052113885.1 of Lysobacter sp. TAB13. Taxonomy (NCBI): domain Bacteria; kingdom Pseudomonadati; phylum Pseudomonadota; class Gammaproteobacteria; order Lysobacterales; family Lysobacteraceae; genus Lysobacter; species Lysobacter sp. TAB13. Next base: position 27,425 of record NZ_JBFRDR010000034.1, read on the forward strand.
GCGGAAGTAGAGAAAATCGGTCGAGACGACTCAATCATGGCCGAGATTTCCGAGATGCTCTATATGTTCGAGCAGCCTTTCGTCATGGATGCAGCGCTCACCCAACAAACTCTTGGCGTTTCCGCATCCTCGCTCGATCGCGCACTCAGTGAAATGCTCACCCATGCATCGAGCGCTACTTGACACTACTTGTGACGGGTGCCGATGTGAAGGCTACTTCGTAGCTAGGCGGCAATAACCTGCAAAGCTAGATAGCATTACCGGTTGGTGCACCAGGGGAGCCGAAGCCGCTTCACGGCTCGGCTCAATTCAGGTGTTAGGCCTCATGGGCGGCCACCTGACAGCTGCGAGCGTTCGCTCCTTGCTCTGACCAGTGACGCATTCAATTGCTGTAGCAGCTGTCGATCTGGACCTACCTCATTCGTCGGCCAGAAGGATGCCGAAAACAGGCCGCCCCCTCGATGACTACTGGAGCAACGCCATGAGCAGACTAAAGCTACAAATGCAGATTACCACCGACGGTTTTGACTCGACCGGCCCAAACGACGATCTGGCATGGGATGAAATCAGGGATTATTCCCGCGATCTGTTCGATAGCGCGGATACGATTGTTATCGGCAGGAAGACTGCTACCGACTTCATCCCTTACTGGGATTCTGCAGCCGCCCAACCTGGCGGCTCATGGTATGAAGTTGCCAAACGGATCGCTGCGGCGAGGAAGGTCGTTTTTTCAAGAACGCTTGACAAGCCCGAATGGAATAATACCTCCATCGAAAGCGGAGATATCGTAGAGGCAATAGAACGATTAAAAGCCACGAATAAGAATGACATCATCGTATATGGAGGCGTTTCGTTCGTTGCCTCCTTGGTTGAGAATAAGCTCATTGATGAGTTTCACTTGTTCGTTAACCCTATCGCTGCTGGAAAAGGCAAATCAATATTCAGCGGACTCGCGGACTCGCAACAGTTCAAGCTCATAGGAGCGACGCCATACAAAAGCGGCCTTGTGCTACTCAATTACGAACTCAAATGAGGCCGCGGACCACAAACAATCGCAACTCTTAAAGTGACTGGCCAATTCAAAGACTTCACGCCAGAAGACAAGACACCCGCTCTCGCCTTTACGGGGAAGTATGAAAGCGCTCAAGACCTGCTGGAGAGAATCAACGAGTGGGCCGCCCGATCCCGAGCGACCATACTCAATGTTGAGGCTGTCGTTCTCCTCGGTTCTGCGTCGGGAGAATCGCTCGGCACCAGCTTTGGCGCCGACGATGGGATTGCAATCATGTCCTCGCGGACTCAAGTCTTCCGCGTTTTGCACAAGTGGATGCGGCCTGACAAGTCAATCAAGCCGAAGCCGCTTCGCAACTCCACTCGTTTCAGACGTTCGCTGGCGCCCGCTTCTGGCCGTTAACGGTCATGGGGCCGGAGCTAAAGCGGACATTCGCGATTCGTAAAATGGGCCTCTAATGAAGACACTTCAGCATTCGCGCTTGATCAATGCGGCCGCCAAAGCAGCCCTTCGCCCTATTGGCTGCGTGCAGAAGGGGCGCTCTAGAACTTGGCTTGATGATCGGACCTGGTGGGTGGGGGTTGTCGAGTTCCAGCCGTCATCCTGGGCTAGAGGGAGCTACTTGAACGTAGGCGCGTGTTGGCTTTGGTACGAAAAGGACTACTTGTCGTTCGATGCCGGAGATAGAGTTGAGAACTTCCATTCGTTCGTAAACGATGAGCAGTTTGCGTCAGTAGCAGACGAGCTGGCGAAACGGGCGAGGCAGGAGGTAATAGCCCTACGCGATCGCTATCCATCGCCTTCGCATGTGCAGGCCTGGCTCGCGGCTAAGTCATCAATCTCGATATGGGATCAGTACCATCTTGCCGTGTCCGCAGGCATGGCTGGAGCAACAGACCAAAGCAGGCGGTCTTTTGCTGATGTGATGTCTAATCCAGATGATAGGTCTTGGGCCATTGAAATTAGGCGCCGCGCCGCCGAACTCATGAGATGCCTGGAACTGGGTAACGGATTTGAGGCTGAGATCATGGACACGATTAGACGTACGAGAGATTTGCTAGGACTTCCAGTTCTCCGGGATGGGATCGAGCTACCCCTTAACTAACGACTGGGATGTTGTCGCTCCTTCTGATGTCCGCTTTTGGCCGAAAGTGGACCCGAAGCGAAGTTGCCGCAGCGCCCCTCTGGACGTCTTGATCACCTTCCAATCTTGTCGAGACTGCTAGCTGGGCCGATCCCAGTTTGGTCAAGACGAAGCGCTTCTAAACGATCAGACTAAGCAGATTCGTCGGTCGCCTAATCCGGTTTGGTCGTTGCGGCAGCGGGACGATTGAGCCGCGTATCGAGCTGACCTGCCGCGATGCGCATCGCAGCGGCGGTATAGGCGACGCGCAATGGCGAGGATCGCCCCACCGTTCCTCCTGCCCTCAAGCCGCTCGCCAGCCGCCGCGGCCGCTCGCCATTTATCCGCCGAGGCGGCGCGGGGAACCGGGCAAGGTGTATCCACCACCCAGACTCTGGAGCCCTTCGATGAATCCGCTATCCCGTTCGCGTTTGCTGCGTCGTATCGCGTTGGCCGCCGCTGTGTTGATCTCGGCCGGCGGCGCACAAGCCAAGATCGTGCAGTTCCAGGACTTGTCGGTCGAGGTCGTCGGCGAGGGCCGGCCGGTGCTGATGATTCCGGGACTCAACAGCGCCGGCGAAACCTGGCGCGAGACCTGCGCGGCTCTGCAGGCGGACCATGTGCAATGCCACATCGTGCAGTTGCCCGGTTTCGCCGGCGCGCCGGCGGTCAAGACCGATCGTTTCGTCGATTCGATGCGCGACCGTCTGCTGGCCTACATCAAGGACCGGAAGCTGGCCAAGCCGGCGGTGATGGGGCATAGCCTGGGCGGGTTCATCGCGTTGGAGATGGCGATTGAACAGCCCAAGGCGATCGATCGTCTGGTGATAGTGGACTCGCTGGCGTTCCTGGGCGCATTGCAGAACCCGGTCGCGACCGTCGAGTCGGTCAAGCCGATGGCCGAGGCGATGCGCAAGCGGATGATCGAACAGGATGCCGAAACTTACCGTCTCGGCGTCGCCAAGGCGGTCAAGGGCATGAGCCTGGACGAAAAGCGCGAGGCCATCCTGGTCCAATGGGGCGAGGCCAGCGACCGCGCCACCACCGCGCAGGCGATGTACGAAATGATGGTCACCGACCTGCGTCCGCAGTTGGCGAAGATCAAGACGCCGACCCTGCTGCTCGGCTCGTGGGCGGCGTACGCCAGCTACGGCGCGACCAAGGAGTCGACCACCGCCATCTTCAAGGCCCAATACGCCGCCCTAGACGGAGTGCATATCGAACTGAGCCAGGCCGGTTACCATTTCCTCATGTGGGACGACCCGAAGTGGCTGCAGGATCAGGTGCGCGGCTTCATCGATGTCGGCGCCGGCAACGGCGGCTGATCGCGCCACTGGTGTAATGCTCCACCACGGTCGCGGTTCGCCGCGGCCGTGTCCTGTCTTATCGACGTTTTATTTTTCTCGACGGAAACCGCCGCATGTCGCGAACGCAACTGCGTACCGCCCTGGCCGACGCCGCATTCTGGACCGGCTTGGCCGTGTTCAACCTGACGCTGGCGGCGATGGTATTCGGCGGCATGAGCTCAGGCTCGATTCTGATAAGCGTGCTGTTATCGCTGGAGCTGTGGGTTATCGGCGGCGCGATGCGACGCATCGCGTTGCGGCGGCATTGGTTCGAACTCGGGCCGGTCCGGCTGGCCGCGCGCTTGTTGCTATGCGTGCTGCTCGGCGCGGCCTTGGCACAGTTGCTGTTGATCCCCACGCTGAAGCTGGCGCTGAGCCAGAGTTGGGTGTCGTTGCCGCAATCGACCGGCTACCGCCCGGCGATGCTGTTCGTGTACTGGGCCAACACCGCGTTTATGCTGGGTCTATGGGTTGCGTTGTGGAGCTGGACCATGGCGATGCAGCGTTATCGCGAAGGCGAGATCGCCCGGCTCAATGCCGAGTCGTTGCGCAACGCGTTCGAACTCGATTCATTGCGCGCGCGCCTGAACCCGCATTTCGTGTTCAACGCGCTCAACAACCTGCGTGCGCTGATCAACGAGGACACCGAGCGCGCGCGCGAACTGGTCACGCGGCTGTCCAATACCCTGCGTCACGCCCTGGATCACAGCCAGCGCGAGCAGGCCAGCTTGGCCGAGGAACTGGCGGTGGTCGAGGATTACCTTGCGGTCGAAGCGGTGCATTACGAGGATCGCCTGCGCGTGCAGCGCGAGATCAACGCTGATGCGTTGTGCGCGCGGTTGCCGCCGATGGCGTTGCAACTCTTGGTCGAGAACGCGGTCAAGCACGGCATCGCGTGTACGCCCGGAGGCGGTGAACTCAGCGTGCGTGCGCATTGCGAAAACGGACGGCTGCATATCGAGGTCGGCAATCCCGGTCGCATCGATCCCGAGCCGGCGCGACGCGGGGTCGGTCTGGCCTATCTGCGCACCCGCCTGGCCCACGGCGGCAACGCCGGACGTTTCGAACTCAAGCAACGCGGCAACCGGGTGACCGCGCAGTTGGAGATACCGCAATGAACGCTCGCCCGTTGCGCGTACTGATCGTCGATGACACCCGGCTGGCGCGGCAGGAACTGCGCACCTTGCTCACCGATCTGCCGGACATCGAGCTGCTCGGCGAAGCCGACGACGTGCCCTCGGCACAGGCGGCGATCGCGCGCCTACGTCCGGATCTGGTGCTGCTGGATATCCAGATGCCGTCGGGCACCGGCTTCGACGTGATCGACGGGCTGGACAGTGTGCCTCTGGTGGTGTTCACCACCGCCTACGACCAGTACGCGGTACGCGCGTTCGAAGCCAATGCGCTGGATTATCTGGTCAAGCCGGTCGACTCCTCGCGCCTGGCCGCGGCGCTGCAACGCGCGCGTACGCGCCTGCCGGAAGCGCCCTGGCTCGGCGCAGCGCCACGCGGCCTGCTGGGCGCGGACGATCAGGTGTTCCTGCGCGAAGGCGAGCGCTGCTGGTTCGTGGCCCTGCGCGAAATCAGCCGGATCGTGGTCGATGGCAATTACGCGCGGGTCTGGTTCCGCAACGAATGCGCGCTGCTCGCGCGCAGCCTGAGTGCGCTCGAAGCTCGATTGGACCCGGCGTTGTTCTTTCGCGCCAACCGCAACACTTTGGTGAACCTGCGCGCGGTCAAAGCGATCGATCTGGCGCTCAACGACGGCTTCGAACTGGAACTCAAGGACGGCAGCCGGATCGAAGTGTCGAGGCGGCAGTCACGCGAGTTGCGCGAGCGCTTGGCGTTGTAGCGATAATGGCCCGGATTGAGTTTGGCAGTTCAGGACGGCCGCATCGCATGAAGACTTAATTCGCGAATTCGGTCATCGTCTCGATAGTCGTCAGCGCGGCTGGGTTAGTGGTAGCGCTATTGACCGTGATTTTCGAGCCATCACTGATTTGGTCGCCCCTGATTCTGGTTGCTTTAATCAGCGCGCACTGCGGGTTGGATGCATATGCTAAGTCTTGACGCCGAAGCCGCTTCGCGGCTCGGCACTACTCATTCATGGATTCCAATGAAGGCCAACGCCAGGAGAAGGCGCTGTCTTCGAAGCTTCCCGTCATTCGATGCACAGGGCATACCCCCCAGATCACCTTAACGATCAAGATTCGCGCCCGGCCAAGCCCCGTAACTGTTGCTGCATCAACCCGCGCACTTCCGGCATCGGGATTCGCGCCAGTTCTGCCAGCGGCCGGCCGCGCCCGATCTCGCGGGCGATTGCCAAGCCGACCAGATAGCCTCCACGCGCGGGTTCTGGCCCCTTGTAGCCGGCGCTGAAAAATCGGTTGGTGTCCTCCGGCGCGGTGGAGTCCATCACTGCCAGCAGCTTGGCGGCGAGTTCGCGCACTGTAGCGTCGTCGGCGGAGGCGAGCTTCTGGTCGTCGAGCAGGACATGTAAAAGCGATGCCTCTGGATTCAGGCGTTCGCTGACGTAGGTGGCTAAACCCTCCAACCACAGCGAACCGTAGACCGGCGGCGCCTCGTCCATCAGCAATTGCGGCAGGTGCTGTCCGTGATACAGATGGAAGGATTCGTGATCAAGCAGCACCGACAGATTGGCGTCGGCGCCGTGATAACGGACGATTCCGTCAATGCCGACGAAGAGCGGCAACTTGCCCTGCCAGGGCTGTAAATGGCCGTCGAACATAAACAGCGAGGGCATCAGGTAAATCGGCGCTCGCTCGCGACGGAAATCCGGAAACTCCCGCTGGAAATGCTGCACGTGACGCTTGTAGTGATCGTCGAACCCGTGGCTCAGGCGCCGGGCATCGACAGCGATGGCGTCAAACTTCGGCAGCCAGCTGGCTAGCCGTTCGTAGGTCGGCTTGAGCCCGGCACCGGCATACAGCTCGGCGTTGGGCACGAAGAACGCGGCGCGGATCGCCTCCACCCGATCGCTGGCATCGCGCCCGGCGTCGTATGCGCGCCAGAACGCGGGCATCAGATCGGTAGGTGGCTGCGCTTCGGCAGCGGGAAGCCGTCCAACAGCGGCAAGCAAGACTGAGAAGGTCGTTAAGCGCAGCAAGTCGCGACGCTGCATCGTGGGTTTTCCTGAGTCGGTTCGGACATAGGATGCGGCATCCGATCACGACGTTCAAACGCTTCAATCATTTCGGATCCAACATGATCGGCATCGCTTCTCGCTGCCGACAGGAATAGCAACCGCACTGCGCCTCGGCAGCCGGTTGCAAAGACGGCGTCGCCAACGTGGTCGATGGTTGTTTCGCGGGCTGAGCCACTCGCCGTTAGCCCAGCCCGCGAACGCACTCTATTTGAGGTGAGCGATGATTCCGGCAGTGATCGCATCGAGAAGCGGTTGCGGCAGGTCGTGCCCCATGCCCTCGACGCCCTTCTCAGGGTCCCCCAGCCATTCGGCCCCGGGGATCGCGTCACGCGTGGCCTTGCCACCGGAAATGTGGATGAGCGCGTCCTCGTTGCCGTGGATGACCAGCGTCGGCAGGGTCAGGTCATTGAGTTCCTTCGTACGATCGCCTGCGAGCAGGATCGCGCCGACTTGACGCGCGCCGCCGCCGGGGTGGGCCGGGCCACCGTTCGAATCGAGCGAACGCTTATAAGCCGCCTCGGCGAGCGCTCGACGACGCGGCGCCTCTTCGGCAGCATAAGTATCCGAGCCGATAAGAGCGTACAGCGCCGCGACGTGATCGATCGCTCCTTCCGGGTCGGACGGCGGCTCCTTGATCAACTCCGCGATGACGCCGGGCTGCGCATATCCGACCCAGATATTGCCGGTGGTGCTCATGATCGAGCACAGGCTACGCGCTCGCGCGGGATAATTGATCGCCAGTCTTTGCGCGATCATGCCGCCCATCGATGCCCCGACGATATGGGCCTTGTCGATCCCGAGGTGATCCAGCAACTGGATGGCGTCATCGGCCATGTCCACCAGACGGTACCCGTCGGCGGGCGGCGCCCCGGTCCGCCATCGGGTCAGGCCGCTGTCGCGGTTGTCGAAGCGGATGACCCAATGTTTCTCTTTCAGCTTGTCGACGAGTTGCTGCGGCCAATGGATCAACTGGGAATTCAGGCCCATGATCAACAGCACGGGCGGGTGCGATGGGTCGCCGCCGACCCGATAGCACAATTTCACATCTTCGATCTCAACGAATAAGTCTTCGGATTTCACCGCCATAAGGTTTCTCCGCTAGTGGCATCGTGGATGGGTATTTATAGATCCGTGGATAGAACGGGCCAACGTTTTTCGACTGCAACCAACTGAGCGACTCGCGCGGGTTTGCAGATCTGTCAGCCGCGGTCGAGCCGCCCTGTAACTGGCATCAACGCAATTACAAGAAGAACGAGCCGGCTGCCTAAGCCCTAGCCGACGCGGCTTGCGAACAAGTTCTGCTGCAAGTTCTGCTGGATATACCGTCCATTCGGATCCGGTTCCGAGACGGGGTAGACGGACTCCAATTGGATCACCGAATTTAACGGACAAGCACAAAAGCTCACGGAGCCTAAGCGTCTCCCTGAATTTTCCTTGTGCTTACCAACTGTGCTGGACGCATCATCGCAGTGCGAAACGCAGCACAGTGATCGTTGATGAGGCCGTACTCAACTCGGGTTCTTTCGCGGCGGTCGCACATACGGCGACGCAATTGCCTGAGCAGGCATTGGACGGTTTGTTCAAGCCGAAGCCGCTTCGCGGCTGCGCTTGACAAGGTTAAGAGAAGCGCTAGCTGCGAATTCGTCCGCAGGTAAATGCCCGACTCCCACCAAGGCTCACCTATGGATCGCAATCACATCTTTAACCGATGAGCGAGGCTAGGTTTTCCCAACCTTGAACATCGGTGCATCGACCGCGTTTCAGGATTGCGGCCGCTCATTTCGACTTGACTGGCGTTATTAGATGCTAAGGCGCTCAGCAACCGCGATGGGTATCTGAGGGTCGGCACCTGCAACTGACTTGGCGCGTGGCCGCAGCTGTTGCCGACGCTACGGCGGCTCGCCACAAACGGAGCGGTATTCACATTCCGAAGGGCTAAGGAGCCATGAACCATGAAAACACTGCGCTTGTCGAAGGCCTTGTCCTGCCTGTCATTGCTGCTGATCTTTCCGATGAGTGCCTATGCGATTCAACAAGGCGATATCTTCAAACTCAACCTGGGAGAGCCGAGCCCCAGCAGTCCGACCACCGACTCGAGTGGCTTCGACTATGCCGCCCCAGTTAATGGAAAATGCGCCAATATTCAACGCTCAACCTACGCCAGCTATCTGCTCAGAACGAATGTAGGCGGCAGCGATTTCGAGCTGACCAATTGTGGCAAGGACTCGGACGGGTATCTGGCCTGCGAGATCAAGGTCGTCAGCGGAAGCTACACCGGCTATTACTTGTACCAGTCAGATGGCTACGTTCGACCGTCCAGATCCTCCGGCAACGAGCGCTTCTCGTTCATTCCCGCAGGCAGCTACGACTTCGGCTCGCAAAACCTGGGCAGATATAAGGGCGATCTCTATAAAGTCCGAGACCCGATCGGCCGATATTTGGCGGTTGCGGAAAAGCACTCCGCTTGTGACGTGAACTATATAAGGTTCGAAAGGGAGGGACTCGCGATCAAGGTGGCTCCCAAACCGTGAGACCGGCACATTTGCGCACACCCATAACGTCTATTCGTGCGTGTAGTCAGGCTTAACTCTATTAAGCCGGTGGCGCGGAGTGCGTGGCTTGGATTTTCCTGTGCTTACCAACTGTGCTGAACGCAGCATCGCAGTGCGAAACGCAGCACAGTGATCGTTGATGAGGCCGTACTCAACTCGGGTTCTCTCGCGGCGTTCGCACATACGGCGACGCAATTGCCTGAGCAGGCATTGGACAGTTTATTCAAGCCGAAGCCGCTTCGCGGCTCGGCCCTGGCTGAAGGATTCTGCGTCAGCCCTGCTTGATGAGCGTTCGCCGGCCTATTGGACTGTTCTTGCGCGCGGTCGGCTTGGCCAGGCCGGGGATCAGGAAATCAGCGACGCTGCGGCCATGCTTCGTCTTCTGCGCCAGCCATCGCGGCATCCGCCCACGGCCCGACCAGGTGTTGCGCTTGTTGTCCGGGTCGCGGTACTTGGCGGCAACCTTGCTCGCCTTTCGCCGCGGCGCCCGCTTCTTGCCAGCGATCTCAGCTACCGGCCGATCGCCATAGAGTTCGTCGATCGTATAACCGTTCTGAGCGGCGAGAGCGATCACTGTCCGACGCACCACGGCAATGGGGCGACGGCTGGTTATCAAGCGCCTCCGCCGCTCCGCGGCGTTCAGAAGGGAAGTCAGTTCCGACAGGCTGAGCTTTTCGACATCGATTTTCATGCCGCGCAGGGTCCAGCCATACCTATCTACCTGTCAAGCACCAACCCCGGGGGCCTGGGCGATTGCGCCCGGCCTGGGATCGCGATTCGTTGCGTCCCAAAACAGACTCGCCCGCGCAGCCATTTCTTCAGGGTGATATGTCTTTGCCGCCACAGACGCAGGAGCAGCCCAATGGTTCGGTAGGGTGTCAGACAAGAATCAGCGTCCTTCTTTTGGCGGTGCACCCCGGGCAGACGCCCTCCCCTTCATGGTCCCGCCTGACTCCGTTGGGCCTACAATCGCGCCATGGAATATCAATTGATCATCAAGTTCTGGCGCAAGTCGCTGGCGGACGAAGCCTTCCTCGCCACAGTCGAAGGTGAGTTGAAACAGGCCTTAGGCACCACCGTCGAATTGGAGGGGCTCGACGTCAGCGCAAAAGAGATCAATCTTTTCATGCTCACTTCCGACCCTCGCCATTCGTTCCGGCGCGCGAAAGACGTTCTGGAAAGGCTGGGCGCGCTGAATGCGGTTTCGGCGGCGTTCCGCCTTTCGGGCGGCGCGCAATTGACTTCGATCTGGCCGCTTCGCTCCACCCGTAAGTTCAAGCTTCCCTAGGCCCACGCCAGCGGATGAAAGCTGTAATTGCGGTCTGCGTAAGCCCTTTGACCTGGGGCAAGCGAAACGGAAACTACACCTTCGGCCCGAGTCGTCGCGATCAGCTTGATCGAGACGGCGGACGCGTACCACCTGCATCACGCAGCAGTGCATCCGAAGCCTGGATGCCGGACAACATGGCCGACGGCACCCCATAGCCCGGAAAAGTGGTTTGACCCGCCAGATACAAGCCTTGGATGCGCGTGGAATGGGGAAAGAATTGGCCCGGGGCCGCGCCTGGCGCGATGCCGTACAGGGCGCCTTCGTAGAGGTTCCGATCTGTCGCGAAGGTGTTCGGGTCCAGCACGCGCACCGTATCGATCGACAACGCCGGCAGCTTCTGCCTGAGTCCTGCGATGAAGTTTTCCACGGCGCGCTGCGTCTGCTCACGGCTCCAATCCGACGCCGATGCGATGCCGCTGACGGGCGCGAAGAACTCGATGATCGCTTTGTTCTCCGGAGCCAGTTCCGGAAGCGTTGCGGTTGGGTTGGTGAATGAGAGCCACCGGGGCACTTCCGGCGTCGCCGTGTGCATCTGCCTCTGATCGCGCATATTCGGAACGTAGTTGACGATGAAAGCGTCGTCGGCAATGGCGTCGCAACCGATCTGTATCGCAATGGCCCGGTGCGATAGCGGCGAACGCCGGGCCCGTTTCAACAACGCCGCAGGAACCACGTCTTCCGGCAACAAACGTGTCGCCAACTCGAAGCCGGAGCAGGTAGCGACGACATGGCGCGACTCGATCAATTCGCCAGTCGATAATTCAGCACCGCACACTTTTCCGCCGGATACCCGCAGTTTGCTCACTCGCTGTCCATAACGAATCGACACCGAATGCGTTTCGGCGGCTCGAACCAGCGCTGCGGGAATCATGCCCATGCCGCCGCGCGGCAGATGGAAGCCCTCCTCCAGCAGCGCCATGAAGCCGATGATCTGCGTGGCGGGCAAGCGCGCAGGCGCCGTACCCGTGTAGAGCAACGTCGAGGCAACGGCTGCCTGTACGTCAGGATCGGCAAAATACTTGGATATCAGCCGTTCGACGCTGCCGTGCATGCGCGGCAGGTATTTCCACAGGCGGGCGATGACGTGCGGCAACGAGGGCTCGGTGGGCAGAACATCACGGACCAGGGTTCGGTAGATCGGTCCCCAATGCTTTTGCAGCCTGTCGAGTCCCTGCCGCAGGCTGGCAGTCCTTTCCCTCGCGTTGGCGCCTTCCACATACGACCCGTCTGCGCTTGAAAGATGGATCGCAGTGCCGTTGTCCAGAACGGTCCGCTGGGGATTTGCGATGGGAACCAGGAACAACTCGCTGTCGAAATCGATACCCAACCGAGCGAACGTCGCCTTCAACACGGAAGGCACGGCTACGTACAACGCGCCGTTGTTGAAGGTAAATCCGTCCACCGTGCTGGTGGAGCAGCATCCGCCGGCGGCGTCGGACGCCTCCAGGACAGTGACCTTCCGTCCCGATCGCGCAAGGTGGACGGCTGCACTGAGGCCGGCCAAGCCGGCTCCGATGATCACCACAGGTTCGTCGTTGCTGGCCATTGTGTTTATCCGGCTTGAGTCGCGGTACACCGCGCGCTTGATCATTTTTGAACAATGTGCAAATATATACACTGTTCATACAAGGGCGCAAGCGCGCCGACCATGACCCGCCTGGAACGCAAGCGACAACACACGCGCGATCGCATAGCCCAGACAGCGTTCGAGCTGTTTGAAACTCACGGCTACGACGCGGTGACGATGGATCAGATTGCGATCGCCGCCGATGTTGCCCGCGGCACCCTCTACAACCACTTCGCCGTAAAGGAAGCGGTGCTGGCGTACCAGATGCATGCGCAGCTCAAGAGCGATCTCACGCCGCTCATGGAGGCAGTGATGCGCTGTGCCGGCTTCAACGGCCGGATGCTCACGCTGCTGGAAGCGTCGGCGGGTTGGTGGGATCTCAATCGCCGCTATCTGGCGCCCTACATCCGTTACCGGTTCGAGAGTGTCGGACAGGCGCAGCGCGCCGAAGAGCCGACGTCCGACTTGGCGCTGGCCTACGAAATGCTGATCGAACGCGGCCAGCTCGACGGCGAAATTCGCCGCGACTTATCGCCGCCTCAACTCGCGCACTATCTGCATTTTCTGTATCTGTCCGCGCTGATGCGCTGGCTGGCCGACAGCGATCTGTCGCTGGCGGAGCAGTTCGCGGATGTTCTGATGTTCTTCAATGAAGGCGCGGGAGCTGGCTCAACGAGCCGGAAGTTACGCGGTCAATAGCGCGGGCCAGTCCGCCCACGACCAAAAGACGAAAACAAAACGGGACGCCTGATCGGCGTCCCGTTCTTATCTCGCTACAGCGTGCGAGAGCTTACTTCGCGCGCTCGATCTCAAAACCGCTCACGTCGACGCCGAGATTGAAGCCGCGTCCGGTGCCGTTGACCGCCAATGACACCTCGCCCTTGGTCATGACCAACCCTTCCGCGCTTTTAACGACACCGGCATTCGCGCCGGCCGTGGCATAGGTTCCGTAAATCTCGTCGAGGTTTTTCAGTTTGGTGAACTCACCCTTGCCGTTGTCAATGCTGTACTTTCCTGCGGTAAGTCCAGCGCCGCGGATGTGAATTCGGACGGACGCAGTCTGACCGTTATCGCAAGTCACGTGCCCCGCGCCGTTGATATGTTTGTATATGGCCGCCCAGCCCGAGGTATTGAATGTCATGTGACATTTGGTCTCGGCTGCGGCGGCATGCACGGGGTTAAGCGCGGTCGCTCCAGCCATAGCTGCAGTGAAAACCGCCAAGCCAACGATGCGCGTAATCATGTCGTTCCTCCTTGGGGGAAGTTGCGAAGGCCGGTGACTTCGGCCTTCGTCATAGCCTTCGGGATTGCTGATTCATGCCGAACTCTCGAAGGGCTTTATCCTGTTGCGTCATGGCAACGGGTCAGTGTCACCGCTATCTTGGCGATCGATTTGCTAAGCGCCCGTGCAGTCCGGCGTGAAATAGGGGTTACGGTTAAGGTCTGTGGCCATGAGCGATTCATCAGCGCGCCCTTCCCGAAAGCACCCGGGTCGAACCGCTCCCAGCTTCCCGAACGGCGCCTAAACTGCGCGCGGCCACTCTATAAGCAAGCCGGCCAGATTGGCTTGAATCGCAATCGTGTCGTCCGAGCGAGCTGCGTCGTAATGCGCGTCATCGCCCCTGCACCACCAAGGACGCGGGCATCTCCGGCCTGGTTCAATCGGGCCCGCGCATCTGCGCGATATCCGCAGCCGCGACTTCATCGGTAGACGGCAGCGGGATAATAGTGACCTCGCCGGAGATAAAACGTTTCCCTTTGAAGTCCTTGCCGTGGTAGCGCGTGCTGATGGCATGAAACTCCGCATTGCCCGACGCCAGATGCTCCAGTTCCGTCAGGTAGTCGCGCACATCGCTGTCGTTTCCCAGCGGCCCCTCCAGCACCCGGTCGCGAGCCGCGATCAGCCTGCGCTCATTGTCGGACACCAGCACCGCCAGCTTGTCCAGCGCGGCCTGAAGCGTAAGCCCTTCCAGGTGCATCAACAACCAAACGGAATTGACCGAGTCGGCGATATATATCTCCTTCCGGAACGAATAGGGATCGTTCACCAGGGTGATCGAGTCGATGGCCGCGGTTCTGACCGCGACCAGAGACTCATCGGCAGCCAGCGCGTCGGTCATGTCTACGTCGATCGCGTACTCGGTCATCATGGCGGCCCACTCGCCATAGTTGTCGACGCGCCGCAGCTCCAGGTAGCGATCGAAGCTCAAGCTGTCCATCTGCAGCGCCAGCGAATCGGTCTGCCTGAGGATCATGGTATGCAGCGATTCCTCAAGACGTTTCCAC
>NZ_JBFRDR010000035.1:0-36278 GCF_052113885.1 Lysobacter sp. TAB13
GCGACAAAGAAAGTAACCAAAGAAAACGCTTTGGGCTGTTTCGAGTCAAAAGCCACGAGTGCGGTGCCTGCGCAGGCAGGTCCCACATTGGGCATCCTGCCCAAGGTGGGACCCGGCGCACGTCCATGTGCGCCGCCCTTCGGGTGTCCATCGGTCTCGCGAGTTACTAGCTGCGCCGGGCAACAGCTAAAGCTAAGCAACGACAACGGCAGCAGCAACAACAGCGACGGCGACGGCGACGGCAAGATCGACAGCAACGGCGACAGCAACGAACGGACGCCTTCAGACCTGCCCGCCACCAACAAAAAAAACGCGCCGATGCTCTCGCATCGACGCGTTTTTTGTTACTGGAAGATCCGATCAATCCGCTTTAGCGAATCCCGAACCTCCTGCGCCGAATCAGCGCGCGATCACAACCCGCGTACCGGCGATCTGGTCGTGCAGGCAGCGGCGATCTTCACGGAAGATCATCAGCACATCGACCAGCGCGACCACCGCGCCCAGGCACGGGATGATGCCCACGCCCTGCGAGAACAGATAACGCTTGCCCAGCAGCGTGCCGATGCTCGGCTTCTGGCCGTCGAGATCGACGATCTTGATCTTCATGACCTTCTTGCCCCAGGTCTGGCCGGTCTGGCTCAGCGGCAGGTACTGCACCGCGAAGAACAGCAGCAGGCCGCCGATGCCCCACAGGATCTGCAGGCCATAGGGTTGCTGACCGGTTTGCGAGGCTTCCATGACGGCGTTGAAGTAGCCGCCGATGAACATCAGCGGCAGCATCAACACCAGCATGATGACGCCGTCGATGATCGCCGCGACCAGACGCACGCCGCGATCGGCCAGTTCCTGGTTGCCGGTGTCGGGTGCGGTCAGCGACGACTGCGGGCTCTGATAAGGGTTCTGCGGGTCCATTCGTTTACTCCTTGCGGGTTGATAGGGCATCCGCGGTTCCCCGCCGCGGCGCCTTGGGTTTGCCCGGCGAAGATAACAGGAGCAGGGCGCAATCGACGCGTCGAATCGCAGCCAATTCGCATCGGATTATCTGCCAGGGCGGCGCGACCCGCGCACGCGGGCAGGCCAGGGGGCGCGCGCCCCCTGCCCGGGTCGGTAAAAACGGTCGAAGCGGCCGGGCGCGATCGGGCCCGGCTGGGATGGCTCAGGTCCGCGGCAGGGTGACGCCGGTCTGGCCCTGGTACTTGCCGCCGCGGTCCTTGTAAGAGGTCTCGCAGACTTCGTCGGACTGGAAGAACAGCATCTGCGCCACGCCCTCGTTGGCGTAGATGCGCGCCGGCAGCGGCGTGGTGTTGCTGAATTCCAGGGTCACGTGGCCTTCCCACTCCGGTTCCAGCGGGGTCACGTTGACGATGATGCCGCAGCGCGCGTAGGTGCTCTTGCCCAGGCAGACCACCAGCACGTCGCGCGGGATACGGAAGTACTCGACCGTGCGCGCCAGGGCGAAGGAGTTCGGCGGGATGATGCACACGTCGTTTTCGATATCGACGAAGCTGCCGGGGTCGAAATGCTTCGGATCGACGATGGTCGAGTTGATGTTGGTGAACACCTTGAACTCGCGCGAGCAGCGCACGTCGTAGCCGTAGCTGGAGGTGCCGTAGCTGACGATGCGCTGGCCGT
This sequence comes from Lysobacter sp. TAB13, assembly GCF_052113885.1. Taxonomy (NCBI): domain Bacteria; kingdom Pseudomonadati; phylum Pseudomonadota; class Gammaproteobacteria; order Lysobacterales; family Lysobacteraceae; genus Lysobacter; species Lysobacter sp. TAB13. Next base: position 1,633 of record NZ_JBFRDR010000035.1, read on the forward strand.
CGGCGGCATGCTTGACCTGACCGGCCTCGAACGGCTCGATCATGCCGCCGGGCTGCTCGGACATGCGGCGGATCCAACGGTCGGACTTGATGCTCATGCGGTGTTCCAATCAGGGCGCGGCGGGGCCGCGCGAACGAACGACAGGGAAGGCGGCGATTGTAAAGGCTGCGGCGCGGGCGCAGGAATCGGCGCGGCGACGGCTGCGGCCGATCCGGCGCGCCCGCCTCAGCCCAGCAGCGAGGCCGAGATCGACGGGGTGACCCGCGGACGCCGCGCCAGTTGCACGGCCAGGCGCCGCGCGGCGCCGCGATAGGCGTGCGCGGCGGCCGAATCGGGCTGGGCCACGACCACCGGCACGCCGGCGTCGCCCTGCTCGCGGATGGCGATCTCCAGCGGCAGGCTGCCCAGCAACGGCACGCCGTACTGCGCCGCCATGCGCGCGCCGCCGCCTTCGCCGAACAGATGCTCGGCGTGGCCGCAGTTCGAGCAGATGTGCACGGCCATGTTCTCGATCAGGCCCAGCACCGGCACCTGCACCTTCTCGAACATGCGCAGCGCCTTGCGCGCGTCCAGCGTGGCCACGTCCTGCGGCGTGGTCACGATCACCGCGCCGGCCACGGGAATCTTCTGCGACAAGGTCAGCTGGATGTCGCCGGTGCCCGGCGGCAGATCGACGATCAGATAGTCCAGTTCGCTCCACTGGGTATCGTTGAGCAAGGTGGTCAGCGCCGAGGTCGCCATCGGGCCGCGCCAGATCATCGGCGTGTCCTGCTCGACCAGCGGGCCGATCGACATGGCCTCGATGCCGTGCGCGCGCAGCGGCTCGATGTGCTTGCCGTCCGGGCTGTCGGGCTTGCCGTGGACGCCGAGCATGGTCGGCACGCTGGGGCCGTAGATGTCCGCATCGAGCACGCCGACGCGGGCGCCGTCGGCGGCCAGGGCCAGGGCCAGGTTGACCGCGGTGGTGGACTTGCCCACCCCGCCCTTGCCCGAGCCGATCGCGATCACGTTGCGCACGTTCGGCAACGGCGACAGGTTGGGCTGGACCGCATGCGAAACGATGCGCGAATTCAATTCCAGGCTGGCCAGGCTCAGGCCCTGCGGCGCCAGCAGCGCGGCGATCGCCGCCTCCAGGCCCGCGCGCAGGCCCTGCAGCGGATAACCGGCGTGGATGGAAACCGCGACCCGGCCTTCGCCGAGGCCGGCGCGCACGCGCGCCTCGCTGTCGCTCAGGCTCAGGTCGGTGTCGGGGAGGGTCAGGGCCGCGATGGCCGCTTGCAGGTTCTCGCTCATACCGGCGATCCGGTCGGGCGCGGAATTCGATAGCGCATGGGGACTCGATCAGGGGAATGCCGCCGCGGCGGCCGATGCACATGGTAAGGCCTGCGGCCGGCGGCGTCCGCTCGCGCGCGGACCGGCGCGGGTGCCGCGACGGCCGCATCCGGACGGGTCCGCCCGGCCCGAATCCGGTCGAGGCCGGGTCGGGCCGATTTTGTTAATATCGCCACTCAAAATTGCATTCACCCTTTTCACACTGTGACACATATAACGAAACCGCAACAACGCCGAGCGGGCCTTCGAAACTCCCGAAATTTGACCGAACGCACATAAAAAAACACAAGATTGCATTGCATTCAGCTAGTTGAGTGTTGGCATTCGGCAAAGATATGCAGCCTAAGCGGCATCTGAAAATTTATTACAGTCGTGTTAAGTTCAGCTTTGTAAAAGGATTGTTAATGCCCTGGAAGGCAACCCGAACACGTAGATCCACCACAAATAGATCAGCTCCACGATTCCAGTTCTCAGCTAGGGGGAAACACCTGATGGCAGTACATATCCACGGCCTGCAACGCAGCAGGCTGACGGCCGCGGTCGTCTCCGCGATCCTGATTTCGGCCAGCGGCGCCGGTTACGCCGCCGAAGAAGCGGCCAAGGCCGACGGCGCCGCCGCCACGCCCACCGACATCGACGCGGTCACCGTGACCGGCTCGCGCATCAAGCGCATCGGCTTCGTCACCCCGTCGCCGGTGATCGGCATCAGCTCGGAAGAAATCCGCTCCACCGGTGCGGTGACCATCGCCGACCTGATGACCACCCTGCCGCAGCTGTCGGCGACCTACACGCTGGGCAACTCGACCCGCTCGATCGGCACCGCCGGCCTGGGCCTGCTCGACCTGCGCGGCCTGGGCACCACCCGCACCCTGGTGCTGGTCAACGGCCGTCGCCACGTCGGCGGCTTGTCCGGCTCGACCGCGGTCGACGTCAACACCATCCCGGTGGAACTGATCGAACGCGTGGAAGTGATCACCGGCGGCGCCTCGGCCGTCTACGGCGCCGACGCGGTGGCCGGCGTGGTCAACTTCATCATGAAGAAGAAGTTCGACGGCTATGAGCTGCGCGCCCAGACCGGCGACGCCAGCGAAGGCGACTTCAGCCGTTCCTTCGCCAGCTTCACCGGCGGCAACGAATTCGCCGGCGGCAAGGGCAGCATCGTGTACTCGGCCGAGTACAGCAAGCAGGACCGTTTCGGCCGCGGCGATCGCAAGATCGGCCGCGAGTTCATGGTCAGCATGCCGAACCCGAACTACAACCCGGCGCTGCCGCCGACGCAGGAAAACCCGCAGCGCGTGTTCATGGGCCCGGGCGGCAACTCCAGCATTTCCTACGGCGGCACCTTCAACGCCGGCGCCACGCGCTACCAGTTCAACCCCGACGGCACCTTCCGCCCGACCCGTTACGAGGGCCCGCGCGACGGACCGAACACCTGCGTGAACTGCGACTTCGTCGACCTCAACGGCGTGGCCGACCTGCAGCCGGGCTTCGACCGCTACAGCGTCAACACGCTGCTGAACTACGACATCAACGAGAACCACAAGTTCTTCTTCGAAGGCAAGTACACCAAGACCGAGTCGGACTTCCTGGCTCAGCCCAGCTTCGACCAGCCGCTGCGCATCCGCCGCGACAACGCGCTGCTGTCGCCGCAGTTGGCCGCGCTGATGGACGCCAACGGCCTCAACAGCCTCACCGACCGCGCCAAGATGCTGCAGGTCTCGCGTTTCAACGTCGATGCCGGCCGTCGCGGCGAGAACGTCGAGCGCAAGACCCAGCGCTACGTCGCCGGTTTCGAAGGCTTCCTGAGCGAGAACTGGACCTATGAAGTGTCCGGCGTCTACGGCAAGACCGAAATCGACCGCCTGAACCTCAACAACCGCATCAACGACCGCTGGCAGGCCGGCATGGACGTGGTGCGCGACGGCAGCGGCAATCTGGCCTGCCGCGTCTCGGTCGATCCCAACGCGATCAACCCGAACACCGGCGTGCGTTACCTCGACCTGTCGCGCCAGGGCTGCGTGCCCTTCAGCATCTTCGGCAACGGCGCGGTCAATCCGCAGGCGGCGGACTGGTTCAACTACGACGCGGTCAACCGCACCAAGATCACCCAGCAGGTGTTCAGCGCCTCGGTCGCCAACAGCTCGTTGTTCGAGCTGCCGGCCGGCGGCGTCGGCTTCGCCGGCGGCGTGGAATACCGCAAGGAAACCAGCGAAGAAAACACCGATCCGCTGGCCGCGCAGGGCCTGACCTTCCTCAACGCCATTCCCAGCCGCAAGGGCGAATACAGCGTCAAGGAAATCTTCGCCGAAACCACCATCCCGCTGTTGGCCGATCTGCCGGGCGTGCAGCGCCTGAGCCTGGACCTGGCCGGTCGTTACTCCGACTACAGCACGGTCGGCGAGACCAAGACCTGGAACGTCGGTCTGGATTGGGCGGTCAACGATTCCTTCCGCGTCCGCGCCAGCCTGGCCCAGGCGGTGCGCGCGCCGAACATCGGCGAGCTGTTCAGCCCGCAGACGCAGAACTTCGCGACCATCAACGATCCCTGCGACACCCGTCCGGGCCGCACCAACTCGGTCAACACCGCGGCCAATCCGGCGCTGCGCGCGAGCAACTGCGCAGCGCTCGGCCTGCCGGCCAACTACCAGAACACCTACGGCGGCAACTACCCGGGCGTGAGCGGCGGCAACCCCGACCTCAACGTCGAGGAAGCGCGTTCGTTCTCCTACGGCTTCGTGTGGCAGCCCGAGTTCATCCAGGGCTTCGGCGTGTCGGTGGACTACTGGCGCGTCAACCTGAAGGACGCCATCGGCGCGGTCACCGCCGAGCAGATGGCGACCCGTTGCGTGGACTCCCCCGGCGGCGTCAACAACGACTTCTGCGCGGCGATCAAGCGCGCTCCGGCGGGCGGTTACATCGATCCGCAGGGCCGCACCTTCCCGGCGGGCACGATCTACAACTGGACCGCGCTCAACGAGAATCTGGCCCGCTCGCGCCGCGCCGGCGTGGACATCGAAGCCGACTACCGCTTCGAGATGGCCGGCGGCCAGGCTTCGCTGCGCTTCGTCGGCACGCGCCTGATCTCCTCGCGCGAATGGGCGTTCCAGGACTTCCCGAACGAGTACAAGGAATTCCTGACCTATGTCAGCGATCCGCGCTGGCGCGCCAGCCTCAACGCCAGCTACAAGATCGGCCAGTGGCGCGCGAGCTGGGACATGCGCTACATCGACGGCAACCTGCGCGTCGAGCCGGGCAGCTACAACAGCAACCCGGGCCAGGTGAATCCGATCCGCAACCCGTCGTACACCTACCACAACCTGCAGGTCGGCTATAAGGTCCCGAACACCGGACTGGATCTGTACGTGGGCGCCGACAACGTGTTCGACAAGGATCCGCCGCTGAACTACTTCGGCGAAGCGGCCGCCAACTCGAACTACGACAACCTCGGCCGTTACGTGTACGCCGGCGCGACCTACAAGTTCTGATCAACCGCGTTGACGTTCTAACCAGAAGCCCGGCGCGAGCCGGGCTTCTTTGCTTTGCGCCGCAGTTCGTCCGGTGTCGTCGCGCGAACCGGTGACACGCCGCTGCGACCTGGCCTCCACCGCCGTTTCAGCGCCCCTGCGCGCGGCTGGCGCAGCCTCGGCCTGAATGCCGGCCGCGCACCGCTTCCATACCCAGGCGGATGCGGTATAAAGACTGCAACCGCCATGGCCGGCCCTCGGTCAGCACGCGGTCCGAAACCACGCTCACTGTCTCTGGGAGGGGATACATGCGCATCAAACTGCTCGCATTACTGTTGCTGGCGCTGCCGACGGCGGCGTTCGCCCAGGCCACGCCGGTCGGCTCGTGGACCACCATCGACGACAAGACCGGCAAGCCCAAGTCGATCGTCGAAATCTACGAGGCCAAGGACGGCAGCCTCGCCGGCCGGGTCAACGAAGTCCTGCAATCCGAACGCGGCCCCAACCCGCTGTGCGACAAGTGCTCGGGCGAACGCAAGGGCAAGCCGGTCAAGGGCATGGTCATCCTGTGGGGCGTGCGCAAGGACGGCGACACCTGGGACGGCGGCCAGATCCTCGACCCGGCCACCGGCAAGATCTACTCGGTCAAGATCACCCCCACCGACAGCGGCAAGAAGCTCGACGTGCGCGGCTTCATGGGTTTCTCGCTGCTCGGCCGCACCCAGACCTGGATGCGTCACGAATAAGTCCCGGCCGGTCCGTATGTTCACGGAAACCCGGCCTTGGCCGGGTTTCTTGTTTTAAGCCGTACCTTCCGGCCTCGGCCGGGTTTCTTGTTTTTGCGCGTCGCCACCCTCTGAACCCGAAACGCAGCCCCCGTGCCAAGCCCGCGCGGGTCGCGTGCCATAATTCACGACCAACCACGGCCTATCCGCTTATGTCCCGCGAAATCGTCGTCTCCAACGCGCTGCCCTACGCCAACGGGGAACTCCACCTCGGTCATTTGGTCGGCTACATGCAGGCCGACATCTGGGTGCGCGCGCAGCGGATGAGCGGCAACACCGTGCATTACGTCTGCGCCGACGACACCCACGGCACGCCGATCATGCTCGGCGCGGAAAAGGCCGGGAAGACGCCGGAGGCGTACATCGCCGACATCAAGGTCCGGCACGAACTCGACTTCCGCGATTTCGGCGTGCATTTCGATCATTACGACTCGACCCACTCGGCCGGCAACCGCACGCTGACCGAAGGCTTCTACGCGCGCCTGGACAACAACGGCCACGTCAGCCGGCGCTCGGTCGCGCAGCTGTACGACCCGGTCAAGGGCATGTTCCTGCCCGACCGCTACGTCAAGGGCATCTGCCCGAACTGCGGCACGCCCGACCAATACGGCGACAACTGCGAGAACTGCGGCGCGACCTACGCGCCGACCGAACTCAAAGAACCGCGCTCGGTGGTCAGCGGCGCGACGCCGGAGCTGCGCGACTCGGAACATTTCTTCTTCGAGGTCGGTCACTTCGAGGCGTTCCTGCGCGAATGGCTGGCCAAGGACGTCGGCACGCCCGGCATCCGCGCCAAACTGCACGAATGGCTGGACGCCGAAGGCGGCTTGCGCGCCTGGGACATCTCGCGCGATGCGCCCTACTTCGGTTTCGAAATTCCCGGCCATCCGGGCAAGTACCTGTACGTGTGGATCGACGCGCCGATCGGCTACCTGAGCAGCTTCCAGGTGCTGTGCGAACGCGAAGGCCTGGACTTCTGGTCGTATCTGGCGCGCGACAGCCAGGCCGAGCTGCATCACTTTATCGGCAAGGACATCGTCACCTTCCACGGCCTGTTCTGGCCGGCGGTGCTGCACGGCGCCGGTTTCCGCGCGCCGACCCGCCTGCACGTCAACGGCTATCTGATGGTCAACAGCGAGAAGATGTCGAAATCGCGCGGCACCTTCATCATGGCCCGCACCTATCTCGACGTCGGCCTGGACCCGGAAGCGCTGCGCTACTACTTCGCCACCAAGACCAGCGGCGGCGTCGAGGACATCGACTTGAACCTCGCCGACTTCGTCGCGCGGGTGAAGGCCGACATAGTCGGAAAATTCGTCAACATCGCCAGCCGCTGCGCCGGTTTCATCGAAAAGCGTTTCGACGGCCAACTCGCCGACACGCTGCCGGATGCGGGTATGTATCAGCGTTTCGTCGATCAGCTGATCCCGATCGCGCAGGCCTACGACCGTAACGAAGCCGCGACCGCCGTGCGCCTAGCCATGTCTTTGGCCGACGAAGCCAACAAGTACATCGACGAACACAAGCCGTGGGTACTGGCCAAGCAGGACGGCGCCGATGCGCAGCTGCAGGCCGTGTGCACGCAGGGACTGAACCTGTTCCGCGTGCTCGCCGCCGCGCTCAAGCCGGTGCTGCCGCGCGTCGCCGCGCAGGCCGAGGCCTTCCTGCAGGCGCCGGTCGCGCATTGGAGCGATCTGGCCGCACCGCTGACCGCGCACACCATCGGCGCCTACACGCCGTTGTTCACCCGTATCGACGAAAAACAGATTGAGAACATGATCGAAGCCAGCAAGGAATCCCTCGCCCCGTCCGCGCCGACGGCCGACATCGCCGCTAAACCTGCTGCGTCCGCCAAACCCGAGGCGGCCAAGCCTGCTCCGGCCGCGAAGGCCGACGCCGGCGCCGCCGCGACCATCGCGATCGACGACTTCGCCAAGCTCGACCTGCGCGTGGGCAAGGTGCTGGCCTGCGAATTCGTCGAAGGCTCCGACAAGCTGCTGCGGTTCGAACTCGACGCCGGCGATCTGGGCAAGCGCCAGATCTTCTCCGGCATCCGCGGTTCCTACGCCGAACCAGAAAAGCTGGTCGGCCGCAGCGTGGTGTTCATCGCCAACCTCGCCCCGCGCAAGATGCGCTTCGGCTTGAGCGAAGGCATGATCCTGTCGGCGGGTTTCGACGGCGGCGACTTGTTCCTGCTCGACGCCGACGGCGGCGCGGCGCCGGGCATGCCGGTGCGTTGAGGCCAGGAATGAGTGAAGAGGAGTGAGGAACGAGTAAAGGCACGAGCGAGAGGTCGGTTGAAGCGTAATGGCGCATAGCCTTTGGCTTTTACTCGTTCCTCACTCCTGCGAACTCACTCCTCCCCACCATGGACCTGATCGAACGCCTCGACCGACTCCTGCCGCAGACCCAATGCGGCCAATGCGGCTACGCCGGTTGCCGGCCGTATGCCGAGGCGATGGCGCGCGGCGAGGCCGATATCGATCATTGTCCGCCCGGCGGCGATGCCGGCGCGCGCGCGCTGGCGCGGCTGCTCGGCGTGGCCGCGCGCCCCTACGATCGCGCCCGCGGCGAGCACAAGCCGGCGCCGGTGGCGTTGATCGTCGAAGCCGATTGCATCGGCTGCACCAAGTGCATCCAGGCCTGTCCGGTCGATGCGATCATCGGCGCGTCCAAGCACATGCACACGGTGATCGAGCCGCTGTGCACCGGTTGCGAGCTGTGCGTTCCGGCCTGTCCGGTGGATTGCATCGTGCTGGTGCCGGCGGCGCAGGCCGGCGCAGCAGCGATGCGCGGCGCGGTCTGATCCGCGGCGCGAATCGGCGTTCGCACTATCCGGGCTTAGCGCCGCACCGCGGCGCGCGAACGCGGCTACGAAAAGCTTATCGAGCGGGTTTGCCCGAGCCGGTCTTCGCCGGCTTGCCGCCGGCTTCCGTCGCTTCGGCTGGTGCCGGCGCCACCGGCGCGGCCAGATCGGGCGTGCCGCTCGCGCAGGCCGCGCACACGCGTTCGACCTTGTAGCCCTTGCCGCGCAGGCGCTCGATCAAACCGTCGTCGCCGAGCAGATGCAGGCTGCCGACCACGACCAGCGTGTCGCCCTTCTTCGCATCGTCGAGCAGCTTCTGGATCTGCGGCACCCAGGCATCGTTGCGCTCGGTGTTGACCATGCGATAGGTCTGCGGCGTCTTGTCCTTCATCTCGCGCCGGGCTTTTTCGTCCAGTTCGGCCAGATCGGCGTTGCGCCAGGCCTTATGGATGTCTTCGAGCATGCCCGGCACTTCGTCGGGCTTGTCGAGGAATTCGCGCAGGCCCTTGATCTGTTCGTCCACCGGGCCCGAGTCCATGACATCGAGTTGGTGATCCATGCTCTCCAGGCCGCTGGTGGCCTTGCCGGCTTCGGCGGCCTGACGCATCAGGTACTGGTCCAGGCCCAGTTGCGGGCTGAAGCCGATCGACTGCGACACGCCCAGCACCAGCGACAGGTTGACGAACCACGGCTCCAGCGCATCGACCTGACTCAGCGAGCGGCCGTTCTTGGCCAGCACGCGATTGAGTTTTTCGCGCAGGTCCGCCGGCAACTCCTTGCTGAGGGTGCGGCCGTCCTGATAGCGCGCGCGCTGCATGAAGCGCTGGCCGACGGTGGGGTCGAACATTTCCTCCGGCGCGACTTCGAACACCACCTTGTCGGAAGCGGCGAAAGCCTGATCGATGTCGGCCGACAGCGGATAGTCGTCGGCGCGCAGCAGGTGGAAGGAACCGAGCAGATACACCGCGTTGTCGGCGTCGGAAATCTTCCACAGCAGCGGCACCGGCGGCGCCTTCGCCGCGGCCGGCGCGGCCTGTTCGCCGCCGGCGATCGCGGTGGCGGAGGTCAGCGACACGCTGAGCAGGCTCGCGCTCAGCAGCGGCAGGGCGAACAACTTCAAAAACCGCATCGGCGGGGAGTTCCTTGATTCACGGTGGGTGCGACGGCGATCGCGCCGGAGCGGCGCGTCGTCACGAAGCATGCGGAGCGGCAGGGGCCGCGCCCGCATCGGATTTGTACGTCTTCTCGCCCGCGGTGATCTCCAGGTTCAGGCGATTGCCTTCCGGCGGCAGCGGGCAAGTCGCGAACGCGGTGAACGCGCACGGCGGGTTGTAGGCCTTGTTGAAATCGACCGTGACCTTGCCCTGCAGATTCGGCCGCGGCACGTCGAGGAAACGGCCGGCGCTGTAACTGGTGTGGCCGCTGGTGCGGTCGGCGAAGACCAGCATGAGTTCGTCGTCGCCTTCGTCCAGCGCTTCGATGCGATAGGTCTGGCCGTCGCGCTCGAACTCGATCGCGCCCGGATTCGGCGTGGCTTCGATGTTGCCGATGATGTTGGCTACATCCAGCGTCTTGCCGGCCGGATGGGCGACGAACTTGGCCGTGACTTTCCAGTCTTCCTGCGCCGGCCAGTAATCGATGCCCTTGAAGCCGGTGCGCGCCGGCGCGTCGGCGTGACGCACGCGCAGGTAGTACTTGTCGCCGCGTTCGATCACCGTCAGCAGGCCCTTGCCTTCGTCGAAGCCGATCTTGCTCGGCCCGGCCGGATAGTCGTCGGCGAGCAGGTTGATCGCGCCCTTGAGCGGCTGCTCGTTGAAAGTCAGCGCCACCCCGCTTTCGGGCACGAAACGCAGGCGGCCCTTGTCCAGCGACAGCAGGCCGATGTGCTCCGGGCCCAGCAGCAGGCGGATGCCGTTGTCGGGATCGCTGCCGAAATAATGCGAGCCCGGATCGATCGGATGCAGGCCGATCAGGCTGGTCCAGCCGTCGGGCTTGGTCAGCTCGGCGCGGCGCTGCTCGCGCCACAGTTGCTCGTCGCGGGAGAAATTCTCGCTGGCCTGGGCCACGCTGGCGGCTTCGCGCTTACGCGCGGCCTGCTGCTCGGGCGAGTCGCAGCCGGCCAGCGCCGGCAGCAGCAGAACGGCGCACAACAACGGCATGCCAAGGCCTGGCAACAACGGGCGGACTGCAGACATCTCAACGTCCTCGCAGGAACCAACGATCGATTTCGGGCAGGGAGAAGCGCGCCCAGGTAGGGCGCCCATGATTGCATTGGCCGGAGCGTTCGGTCGCTTCCATTTCGCGCAGCAAGGCGTTCATTTCCGGCAAAGTGAGACGGCGGTTGGCGCGCACCGCGCCGTGGCAGGCCATGGTCGAAAGCAGTTCGTCGCGCGCCGCCGCGACCCGGCGCGATTCGCCGTGTTCGCGCAGGTCGGCCAGCACGTCGCGCAACAGCGCCTCGACGTCGCCGTGAGCGAGCAAGGCCGGCACCGCGCGCAGGGTCAGCGATTGCGGGCCGCTGCGGGTGACTTCGAAACCCAGCGCGATCAGCGTGGCTTCCTCGCGCTCGGCGACCTCGGCCTCGCGCTCGGACACCGCCAGCGTCGCCGGCACCAGCAGCGGCTGCGTGCGCAGGCCCTCGCCGTCGTGCGCGGTCTTGAGTTTTTCGTAGCCGATGCGCTCGTGCGCGGCGTGCATATCCACCACGATCAGGCCTTCGGCGCTTTCGGCCAGCACGTAGATGCCGTGCAACTGGGCGATGGCGTAGCCCAGCGGCGGCAGGCTGTCGTCGTCGCTGCGCGGCAACGCCGGCAGCGGCATGCCCGGCGACGGCGCGGCGTAGGCGCTGCCGGAGCCGGCATACAGTCCGGCGCCCGGCGCGGGGCCGGACACCGAGCCGCCGCCGTTGCCGTACAACGCGGCATAGCCGGCCTGGGTTTCGCGCACCTGCAGGCCCAGCGGCGCGGTCGCCCGGTACTGGTACATGTTCGACGGCGCGGCGCCCTCGCCGTTCGCGGCAGCGAACGGATCGCCGCCGCCGGGCACCTGCGCCGACGGCAAGGTGCCGGCGCGGGTTTCGGCCAGGGCGTCGTTGAGAGTGCGGTAGACGAAGTCGTGGATCAGCCGCGCATCGCGAAAACGCACTTCGTGCTTGGCCGGATGCACGTTGACATCGACCCGGCGCGGGTCGAGTTCAAGAAACAGCACGTACGCCGGCTGGCGGCCGTGGAACAGCACATCGGCATAGGCCTGCTTGACCGCGTGGGCGATGCTGCGATCGCGCACCGAGCGGCCGTTGCAATACAGGTATTGCTGATCGGCGCTGGCGCGGTTGTACGAGGGCTGCGCGATCCAGCCGTGCAGGCGCAGGCCGGCGCCGCTGTGGTCCACGCGCAGCGCGTTCTTGGCGAATTCCTCGCCCAGCGCTTCGCCGATGCGCACGTCCGACAGGCCCATATCGACCAGGTCGCCCTCGCCTTTCCAGCGCCGCGTCGCCTTGCCGTTGTGCGAGACGCGCAGTTCGACATCGGGCCGCGCCAGCGCCAGTTGCCGCAGCCATTCCTCGATGTGGCCAAGCTCAGTGCGCTCGGCCTTGAGGAATTTGCGCCGCGCCGGAACGTTGAAGAACAGGTCGCGCACTTCGACCGTGGTGCCTTGCGGATGCGACTTGGGCGTGACTTCGCCGAGGCGGCCGCCGTCGATCTCCAGCACCGCGCCGCGGTCCTCGCCGATCCGCCGCGACGACAGCGCGAAGCGGCTGACCGAGGCGATCGACGGCAACGCTTCGCCGCGGAAGCCCAGGGTGGTGACGCCTTCCAGGTCGTCGAGCGAAGCGATCTTGCTGGTGGCGTGGCGCGAAACCGCCAACGGCAGTTCTTCCGGCGCGATGCCGTTGCCGTCGTCGCGGATGCGGATCAGGCGCACGCCGCCTTCTTCCAGGTCGATATCGACCCGGCGCGCGCCGGCGTCGAGCGCGTTCTCGACCAGTTCCTTGACCACGGACGCGGGCCGTTCGACCACTTCGCCGGCGGCGATCTGGTTGATGAGGGTATCGGGGAGTTGGCGGATGCTCACAGGCGGCGTTTCGGTGCGCGCGGCACCGTGGGGGGATGGGGATCGATGATAGCCGCTGGGTGCCGGTCGCCGCGATCCGCTGCTTGTGGTTTGAGGGGGATGATGGGCTTTGAGTGAGGCTTGAAGGTCCGCGGGTAAAGCGCCCCCTCATCCGCCCTCCGGGCACCTTCTCCCGCAAGCGGGAGAAGGGCTCGACTCCGCAGCTTTCTCTCGCAATTTAGGCAGCGTCGAATCTGCGAGCCCCTCTCCCGCTTGCGGGAGAGGGGTTGGGGTGAGGGCCGCCCCTAAAAACGAAAACGGCCCCGAAGGGCCGTTCACCAAAACCTGAGCCGCCACCACGCGAACCTCAGGGACTGCCACCCCCGCCAAACCCGCCCGGCGAAGCCTGCTGGGCCTCGGCGCGCGCCGCGTACATCGTGCCCGGCGGCGGCTGACGGGTGAAATAGGTGTTGATGCCGCCCAGCACCGCGCGCGCCAGCGCGCGCTGGTGCGAGGGATCGGTCAGGCGGCGCTCTTCGTCCGGATTGGAGATGAAGGCGGTCTCGACCAGCATCGCCGGCATGTCCGAGGTACGCAGCACAGCGAAGTTGGCGCGCTCGATATGCGGCTTGTGATTGCTGCCGACATCCTTGAGGCCGTCGAGCACATGCCCGGCCGCGTCTTCGGAGGCCTTCATGTGGCCGCTCTGAGTCAGGTCGAGCAGCACCGAAGCCAGGGTGTTGTCGGTCTGCTGCAGGCGCACGCCGCCGATCAGGTCGGAGGAGTTTTCCTTGTCGGCCAGCCAGCGCGCGCGCTGCGAGGACGCGCCCTTGAGCGACAGCACGTACACCGACGAGCCCTTGGCGGCGCGGTTTTCGGCGGCGTCGGCGTGGATCGAGATGAACATGTCGGCCTTGGCCTGACGCGCCAGCGCGGCGCGGCGCGGCAGCGGGATGAACACGTCCGAGTCGCGGGTCATGTAGGCCTTCAGCCCCGGCGTGGAATTGATTTGGCGCGCCAGTTCGCGGCCGATCGCCAGGGTCACGTCTTTCTCGCGCTTGCCGGTCATGCCGATCGCGCCGGGGTCCTGGCCGCCGTGGCCGGGATCGATGGCGATGATCAACGGACGCATGCCGCGGCCGCGCATCACGTCCTTCATGGTCTTGACCGCGCCCGGCGGCGGCAAGGCCTCCGGCGCGGGCGCGGTTTCGGCGGCCATGGCCGGCGCACCCGGCATCGGCGTCGGCACACCGGTGGCGACGCGGGTGGGCACGCCGGTGGCGATGCGGGTCGGCACGCCGGTCGCGACCGTGGTCGGCACCGGCGCCTGCGCGGCCTGTTCGAAGACCGCCTGGTTGGCGGCCTGATTCACGGCTTGATTGGCCGCCTGCGGCGCGGTGTTGTAGGCCGGGGGCGGCGCGGTGGCCTGCGCGATGTCCTGCGGCGGAGCTGCGGGCTGCACCGACACCGACGCGCCCAGGGGCAACTGCGCGGTCGATGCGGCCGGACGCGGCGCGGCCTGATGAGTCGCGGCGCCGCGCGCGGCGAGTTCGGCGATGAGCTTCTGGGTCGCCGCGTTCGAAGCCGCGGCCGGATCGGCTTCGGTTTGCGCGGCTACAACAGCCGGGTTAGCCGCGACCTGCGGTGCCGGCGCGCTCGGCGCGGCGGCCACGGCGGCGGGCGCCGCGGCGGATTCGCTGCCGTCGCCCGGCCATTCCAGCACCAGACGCGGGCCCGAGGCGCCCTGCTCGATACGCGGCTTCATCGCCGCGACCGGCTGGGCCAGATCGAACACGATGCGCGCGGTGCCGGGCTGCGGCTCGCCGCTGCGCACGGATTTGACGATGCCGGCGCCGGCCGGAAGCTTGATGTTCTTACCCAGGCGCGAGGCGGGCAGGTCCACGACCAGGCGGTCGGGGCCCTTCAGGCTGATGACTTTGTATTCGCCGGCGCCGTCGAGGGCGATCTCGGCGCGGGTGCCGGTGGCGCCGCTGCGCAGCTCCAAGCCCTTGATTTCACTGGCGTGCGCGAGATTCCAGGCCAGCGCCGCGAGCAGCGCCAGGCCAAGCAGGAATTTCTGAACGGTGGCCCCTTTTACTCGCATGGGTGTAAGTCAAGCACCGGAATTGATGAATTGCAAGTATTTTTCCCTTGCAAATCCGGTACCTGCCGCTACTTCCTATGGAATCGTTCAGGAGTCGGCCGCAAACGCCTGCGAACCGGTGGCCCGACTAAGGGCCGCCAGCCACTCGCGCCCGCCCCGGGTGGCGGCGCTCAGGCCGGCGCGACGGCCGCTGCCGTCCACGGCCAGATCGATCCGCAGATCGGCCGCCGGCAGCCAGCCCTGGCCGCGTTCGGGCCATTCGATCAGCCACAGCGAGGCCTCGCCGCCGTCCAGGCCGAGGAATTCCAGCTCGCCGGCGTCGCCGATCCGGTACAGGTCCATGTGCCAGGCCTCGCCGCCGTCGTTGAGCGGATAGCGTTCGACCAGGGTGTAGGTCGGGCTGCGGATCGCGCCCTGCACGCCCAGCGCGCGCAGCAAGGCGCGCGCCAAGGTGGATTTGCCCGCGCCCAGATCGCCGTGCAGATGCACGTGCAGCACCGGCATCGGCGCGAGTTGCGCGCGCGCCTGCGCCAGCGCCGCGCCGAGCGCGTCGGTGGCGTCGGCGTCGGCCAGCATCAGGCTCAGCGACGGCGAAGCGGTCGATGCGATTTCGGATGCGTTCGCGGAATTGTTCGGACTCATCATCGCGTCAGTGTATTGGCAGCGGACGGGTTGGCGCAGCGGCGCAGCCACGGCATCAGATCGCTCGGCAACAGACCGCGCTCGCCGTCTTCGCGCGCGGCGCAGTCGCCGGCCACCGAATGCAGCAACGCGCCGCAACTGGCCGCATCGAACGAGTTCAAGCCTTGCGCGCGCAAGGCCGCGATCACGCCGCTGAGCACATCGCCCATGCCGCCGACCGCCATGCCGGGATTGCCCGCGCCGATCACCCGCACGCCCGAGCCGGGCGCGGCGATCAAGCTGCCCGCGCCCTTGAGCACGACGGTGCAGTGGTAATGATCGGCGAGCGCGCGCACCGCGGAGTAGCGATCGGATTGCACGCGCGCGGTATCGCTGCCGAGCAGGCGCGCGGCTTCGCCCGGATGCGGGGTGAGGATGGTCTGGCTCGGCAACAGCCGCGGCTCCGCGGCGAGCAGGTTCAACGCATCGGCGTCCAGCAGCAGCGGCTTGCCGCTTTCGATCACTGCGGAAAACAGCTGTTTTCCCCAGCTTTCCTGGCCGAGACCAGGACCGATCGCGATCGCGTCCGCGGCATCGATCGATGCGCGCAGATCGTCGGCATGTTCGACCGCGCGCGGCATCGCTTCGGGCAGGCGCGCGAGCATCGGCGCCACATGCGCCTGACGCGTCGCCGCATCCAGCAAACCCGCGCCGCTGCGCAACGCCGCCTGCGCGCACAACAGCAGCGCGCCGCCGTGACCGTGATCGCCGCCGATGCACAGCACGCGGCCGTTGCTGCCTTTGTGACTGTCGCGGCGGCGCCGATGCAGCCAGCGCGGCAGATCGTCGGCGCGCAGCCATTCGGCGACCGGATGCACGCCGTAGGCGGGCAAGTGCAGCCCCAGGTCGGCCAGACTGGCGATGCCGACATGATCCAAGGCCGCGCCGGTGCGCAAGCCGGCCTTGCGCGCGATGAACTCGATGGTGCGTTCGGCGATCACCGCCGCGCCCTCGGCCCGGCCGCGATCGGCATCGACGCCGCTGGGCGTGTCCAGCGCGAACACCGGTGCGCCATGAGCGTTGATGGCGTCGATCAACGCCACCGCTTCGCCTTCCGGCGGACGTTTCAGGCCGATGCCGAACAAGCCATCGACGATGGCGTCGGCGGCCGGCAAGGCGCCGTCGAATTCGATCGTGCTGCCGCCGGCGGCGGCGTACTCGGCGGCGGCGCGTTGCGCCAGCTTGCCGCGCGGCGCGTGTTCGCCCATACGCACCACCGTCACCCGGCGTCCGGCCTGGTGCGCGTGCGTGGCCATTACGTAGCCGTCGCCACCGTTGTTGCCGGGGCCGCATACCACCAGCAGCGAATAGGCCTGGCTCCAGCGATCCAGCCACTCGCGCCAGGCCGCTTCGCCGGCGCGGCGCATCAGCGCGTAGCCGTCGCCGAGTTCGGCCGCGGCCGCGGTTTCCGCCGCGCGCAGCGCCGCGGCGTCGTACAGGCCCGTCGTCGGGGCGATCTGCGCAGTTTCAGCGATCTGGGACATGGCGCGATTCTATACTTGCCGCATCGTGAGCCAGCCCGACGCCCGCCCCGCTCCGCCCGCCGCCGCGCCCGATTACGCGGCGCTGGCCGCGCGCATCCGCCAGATCGCGCGCGAATTCGGTTTTCAGCGTTGCGGTATCAGCGGTATAGAACTGGCCGAAGACGAAGCCTATCTGCTCGACTGGCTGGACCAGGGCCTGCACGGCTCGATGGACTGGATGGCCCGCCACGGCGATCTGCGCGCGCGTCCCAGCGCCTTGCTGCCGGGCACCTTGCGGGTGATTTCGGTCGGCCTGGACTACGGCCGCCGCGACGACGAAGACGCCTGGGCGACGCTGGCCGATCGCGAACGCGCCTACGTCGCGCGCTACGCCCTGGGCCGCGACTACCACAAGCTGATGCGCCAGCGCCTGCAGCGCCTGGCCGACCGTCTGGCCGAGGTGGTCGGGCCGTTCGGCCATCGCGTGTTCGTCGATTCCGCGCCGGTGCTGGAGCGCGCGCTGGCGCGCAATGCCGGGCTGGGCTGGATCGGCAAGCACACCTGCCTGATCGACAAGGACGGCGGCTCGTGGTTCTTCCTCGGCGAGATCTATGTCGATCTGCCGCTGCCGGTGGACACGCCGGCGACCGCGCATTGCGGCACCTGCACGCGTTGCATCGACATCTGCCCGACCCAGGCCATCGTCGCGCCGCACCGGTTGGATGCGCGGCGTTGCATCGCCTATTTGACCATCGAACACGAAGGCGCGATCCCCATCGAGCTGCGTCCGGCGATCGGCAACCGCATCTTCGGCTGCGACGACTGCCAGCTGGTCTGTCCCTGGAACAAGTTCGCCCAGCGCACCGATGAGCCGGATTTCCGCGCCCGCAACGACTTGGACAAGGCCACGCTGACGCAGTTGTTCGCCTGGGACGAAGCGGAGTTTCTGCAACGCACCGAGGGCTCGGCGATCCGCCGCAGCGGGCATGAGCGCTGGTTGCGCAATATCGCGGTGGCGTTGGGGAATGCGGAGGATTCGCCGGAAGTTATCGCGGCGTTGCGCGCCAGGCGCGAGGATCCCAGCGAAATGGTGCGCGAGCATGTGCAGTGGGCGTTGGCGCGGCATGGGGTTGCGTAACGCCGCGTTGCCATGAAGTCTTTTGTAGGAGGGGCTTCAGCCCCGATGCCTTTCGATCAATTCGCCGCGATCGGAAAAAAGAGCATCGGGGCTGAAGCCCCTCCTACAAAAGACCTCTCGGCTATCTCAGGTCGGATTCGCAACCTCGACCAGATTCCCGTCCGGATCGCGGAAATACACCGACACGATCGGCCCGTTCGCACCCGTTCGCGGCACCGGGCCATCTTCGATCACGACACCCAGCTCGCCCAGCCGCGCGATCAGCTCATCCAGCGGCTCGTCGCTGATCACGCAGAAATCGCCGCTGCCGCCGGTGGGCATCGCGGCCTTGGGCTCGAACTCGTGGCCGATCCGGTGCAGGTTGATCTTCCACCCGCCGAAATCCAGCGCCTTGCGCCCGCCCTTGAACTCGACCACGCGCGCATCCAGCACGGCGCGGTAGAACGCGCAGGTGGCCTCGATCGAAGCCACGGTCAGAACGAAATGATCGAAACGCACCGCCATGTCGGCCACTCCCGGAAACACGAACGGCGCCGCGGCGCCGTTCGATTCATGCGAAAACCCGCGCGCCGGCTCAGCCGCGCAGCTTGCGCAGCAACTCGCGCGTCACCGGATCGTCGGCCTCGGCCTCGCCGGCCAGCGCCGGCAGCAGACGGCTGGCGACCTGTTTGCCGAGCTCGACGCCGAACTGATCGAAGGCGTTGATGCCCCAGAACACCGATTGCAGGTACACGCTGTGTTCGTACATCGCCAGCAGCGCGCCGAGCGATTGCGGGGTCAGCGCGTCCAGCAAGATCGTCGTACTCGGCCGTCCGCCGGCATAGGCGCGATGCGGGTCGTCGCTGCTCTGGCCGTTGGCGAAGGCTTCGGTCTGCGCCAGCAGATTGGCGTGCAGCGCACGATGGTTCTGCGGATACGGCGCATCGGAATGGATCACGCCGATGAAGTCGGCCGGGACGATCGAGGTGCCCTGATGCAGCGCCTGGAAGAAGCTGTGCTGGGTGTCGGTGCCGACCCCGCCCCACCACACCGGCACGGTGTCGCCGCCGACCGGCGAGCCGTCCAGGCGCGTGGACTTGCCCAGGCTTTCCATCACCAGCTGCTGCAGATAGTTCGACAGCAGCTTGAGGCGATCGTCGTAAGCCAGCACGGCTTGCGTCGCATAACCCAGGCCGTTGCGGTTCCAGATCGCGGTCAGGGCGTGCCAGGCGGCGAGATTGCGCTCCAGCGGCGTTTCCAGCACATGCGCGTCCATCAGCGCGGCACCGTCGAGGAATTCCTCGAACTTGTCCATGCCGATCGCCAACGCGATCGGCAGGCCCACCGCCGACCACAACGAGTAACGGCCGCCGACCCAGTCCCACATCGGCAGGATGCGCTCGGACGGAATATTGAAGGCGCTGGCGGCGCGCTCGACGTTGGCGCTGATCGCGTACAGACGCGAATCGTCGCCGAGCCAGTCGCGCAGGATGCCGCCGTTGAGCAGCGTCTCCTGCGTGCCGAAGGTTTTCGAGATCAGCAGCGCCGCGGTGCGCTTGGGATCGAGTCCGGCCAGCGTGCGCTGAGCAGCGTGGCCATCGACGTTGGACAGGAAATGCACGCGGAAGCGGCCGGGCGTGGCGCCGGTCAGCGCGTCCACGGCCAGGCGCGGGCCGAGGTCGGAGCCGCCGATGCCGACGCTGACGATGTCGGTGACTTCGCTCGCGGCAAGCCGATCGACCACGGCGCGCATTTGCTTGCGAGCGGCCAGCGCCTGTTGGTGCGCGGCGCGGGCGGTCTGGGAGGACGACAGATCGCCGCGCAGCGCGGTATGCAGCGCCGGGCGGCCTTCGGTGGAGTTGACGATCTCACCGTCGAACAGCGCATGCAGACGCTGCACGCTGCCGGCGGCCGCGGCCGCCTTGTGCAACCAGGCCAATGCGTCGCGGTCGTAGTGCTGGCGCGCGAAGCTGGCGTAGAGCGGGCCGACTTGCAGGGCGAAATCCGCGGCGCGGGCCGGGTCTTGCGCGATCAACCGGGGCAGCGGAGTGACAGCGACGCGCCCGACCTCGGCGCGCAGCTCGTGAAGTCGGACGTCATCGCTCATCGTGCGAGAGGCTCTTGAAGTGGGTCGATCAGGCGGCTTGAGCCGGCATCGAGTGGTTGGTGTGTGTCAGCTGATTGTGCCGGTCCACGTAGACCAGGGTCGGCTTGTACTTCGCCGCCTCGGCTTCCTCGCAGATACCGTACGCGCAGATGATGACCAGATCGCCGGGCTGGGCCTTGTGGGCCGCCGCGCCGTTGACCGAGATCACCCCGCTGCCCTCTTCGCCGCGGATGGCGTAGGTGGAGAAGCGGTGGCCGCTGTTGATGTTGTAGATGTGGACCATCTCGTACTCGCGGATGCCCGAGATATCGAGCAGACGGCCGTCGATCGCGCAGGAGCCTTCGTAATGCAGCTCGGCGTGGGTGACGGTGGCGCGGTGGATCTTGGCCTTGAGCAGGTTCAGTTGCATGGTCGTTACTCGTGGGTCCGCAGGCGCGCGGGCGCGAAGGGCCTGAAGTCTAGCAGCGCATGGCGCGCTGCAACATGGGCGGGGGCCGGGTTGGGCGGAACGCAGCTTTCCTGTCGGCTGCGCCTGCGCGTCCGGTGGTCCGCGCATCCGTTCAGGCGGTGAATTCCAGGTTGTCGATCAGGCGGGTCCGGCCCAGGCGGGCGGCGATCAGGGCCACGCGGGCGCCGTCGCCCTGCCCCGGGGCGGATTCAGGAACGCTCAGGTCGGGGCGGCGGATGGCGGCGTAATCGACGATGAAGCCCGCCGCGGCCAGACGTTCGCCGGCTTCGGCCTCGACCGCCCCGCGTTCGCGCCCGGCCTGAACGGCCTCGCGCATCGACTGCAGGACGCGGTGGATCTCGGCCGCCCGCGGGCGTTCGTCCGCCGACAGGTATTGATTGCGCGAGCTCATCGCCAGCCCGTCGGCTTCGCGCAGGGTCGGCGCGGCGACGATGTCCAGCGCGAACGCCAGATCGCGCACCAGGTAGCGGATCACCGCCAGTTGCTGGAAATCCTTGCGGCCGAACACGGCCAGATCCGGGCCGACCTGATTGAACAAGCGCGCGACCACCGTCGCCACGCCGTCGAAATGGCCGGGACGGTGCGCGCCTTCCAGGGTTTCGGTAACGCCCGGCACGCTCACCTGCACGGTGTTCTGCGCGCCGAACGGGTACATGGTTTCGACCGACGGCAACCACAGCAGATCGCAGCCGGCCGCGCCCAGCCCTTCGGCATCGGCCTCGGGAGTGCGCGGATAGCGGCTGAAATCCTCGTTCGGGCCGAACTGGGTCGGATTGACGAACACGCTCGCCACCACCCGGTCGGCGTGTTCGCGCGCGAGCTGGATCAGCGAATGATGGCCGGCGTGCAGATTGCCCATCGTCGGCACGAAGGCGATGCGTTGGCCGGCCTGGCGCCAGCTTGCGAGGGTGGAGCGCAGGGCGTCCAGTTGATCGACGGTCAGCATGCGGTACTCGTGATTGGGCGGCGCACTCCATGCGCGACGAAATCCGGCCGCTCCCGGCCGGATGACGCTTGGTACAAACTCGGATATCGGGTCGGCGCGCGGGATTTCCAGCGCCCGCCCGCGAGCATCAGTCGTAAGAGTGCGAGGCGTCGGGGAAGGCGCCGCTGCGCACCGCGTCGGCGAAGGTGCGGAACGCGCCTTCGACCGAGCCGCCCTCGGCGAGGAAATCCTTCACGAACTTGGGCCGGCGATGGCCCGAATTGACGCCGAGCAGATCGTGCAGCACCAGCACCTGGCCGTCGCAATGCGGGCCGGCGCCGATGCCGATGGTCGGAATGGCCAGGTCGGCGGTGATCGCCGCGGCCAGGCCGGTCGGCACGCATTCCAGCACGATCATCGCGGCGCCGGCCTCGGCCACCGCGCGCGCGTCGCCGCGCAGCTTGGCCGCGGTGGCGTCGTCGCGGCCCTGCAGCTTGTAGCCGCCCAGGCGCAGCACCGACTGCGGGGTCAGGCCCAGATGCGCGCAGACCGGAATCTCGCGCTCGACCAGGAAGCGGATCACCTCCAGCTTATGCCCGGCGCCTTCCAGCTTGACCATCGCCGCGCCGGCCTGCAGCAAGGCGGTGGAGGCGACCAGCGCGCGCTCGGGCGTGGCGTCGGACTGGAACGGCAGGTCGGCGATCAGCAGCGCCTTGGACAGGCCGCGGGCGACGCAGGCGGTGTGATAGGCGATATCGGCCGTGGTCACCGGCAAGGTGCTGTTGTGGCCCTGCACGACCATGCCCAGCGAGTCGCCGACCAGTACCAGGTCGGTGCCGGCGGCATCCATGGTGCGGGCGAAGCCGGCGTCGTAGGCGGTCAACATGACCAGCTTGCGGCCGTCGCGCTTGGCGTCGGCGAGCATGGGCACGGTCCAGGCTTTGCGTTTTTCGGAAGCGGTGGCGTCGGTCGGAGCCGAGGTGTACATGGGCGATTCGTCCGGTGGCGACGGACGTCGTGGGGAGAGCGCCATAACTTAGCAGGTCGACGACGGCGCGCGACCCTCGCCGGCGCAACGCGGTCGGGCCAACTGGGGATTGCGTCGCGGTCCGCTCGCCGCGCCGTGCGCGATCCCGCGCGGCTTGTTGCGAAGCTTGCCGGGCCGCTGTGCCCGGTCGGGCCGCAGGCTGCCGATCGATCGCCGCCGCGAAGTCTCGCGAACCGTTATCGCTCGAAGCGATCGTCCGAACCGACCGCCTGAATCTGGCCGGCATCGATACCGGCCAGCGCCTGGCGCGCCAAACCGATGCCCGGAATCCGCGCGTCCGGCGCGATCTCCACCAGCGGCACCAGCGCGAACGCGCGCTCGTGCAGATGCGGGTGCGGCACGTGCAGGCCCGGCTCGGCGATGACCGCCTCGGCGTACAGCAGCAAGTCCAGGTCCAGCGTGCGCGGGCCCCAGCGGTCGCTGCCGTCGGCGCGGCGCGAACGCCCCGCGTCGCGCTCGATCTCCAGCATCGCCGCCAACAGCTCGCGCGCCGTCAGCGCGGTGTCGAGCATCGCCACGGCGTTGAGGAAATCGGGTTGATCGGTCTGGCCCCAGGCCGGCGTGCGATACAGCTTCGACGCTCGCGACAGCCGTGTGCGCGGCAGCGCGTCGAGCGCGCGCAAGGCCGCGCGCAGGACCGCGGCGCTGTCGCCGAGATTGCTGCCCAGACCGACGAAGGCGACGGTCGCAGGATCGCTGGAAAGAGCCGGCATGCGTTTGGCGCAGGAAGGGAAAGACGGGTGAAGGCGACGACGCGGGCCTCAGGCGGATTCGCCGCCTGCGCCCGATGCACTCGCCCGGATGAGCTTGGAAACAGCGGCCGGGTTACTCCGCGACCGGCGCTCCGCGACGGCGGCGACGACGCTTGCGCGGCGCGCGGCCGTCGCCTTCCTCGCCCTCTTCGCCGGCCGAGGCCTGCGACTGCGCTTCCTGCTGAGCGAGCAACTCATTCGGATGCGCCTGCGCCTCGCGCCAGAACTCGACATCGCTGGCGTGTTCGTCCGACGCGGCCATGCGCAGGGCCAGGAAATCGAACGCGGCACGGAAACGCGGATGCGACAGCAGACGGAACACGCGCTTGCGCTGGCGCTGCTGGAAACGCGACTGCAGCAGCCAGATTTCCTGCATCGGCAGCGAGAAACGCCGCGGCAGGGCGATGGTCGAAAGCTGATGCAGGGTGACGCGGTCGGCGGCGCGGCGCTGCGCTTCGGCGGTGTGCACGCCCTGCGCCTGCAGGCCCATCAGATCGCGGCAGTACGCCGGCCACAGCAGCAGGGCGAACAGGAACGCCGGCGATACCGGCTCATCCGCGGCCACGCGCGCATCGGTGCCCTTGAGCCCTTCCAGCACCATGCGCCGCAATGCGCCGCTGCGATTGGACTTGAGCGCCGCGGCGCTTTCCGGCAGCAACGCCGACAACAGGCCGTAGCGCTCCAGGCCGAGGAAGCTTTCCACGGCGTGGCCGGACAGGAACAGCTTCAAGCATTCTTCGAACAAACGCGCCGGCGCGGCATCGGCCAGCAACGGCGCCAGGTGCGGGATCGGCGCGGCGGTCGCCGCTTCGATCTCGAAGCCCAGCTTGGCCGCCAGGCGCACCGCGCGCAGCATGCGCACCGGGTCTTCGCGATAACGGGTTTCCGGATCGCCGATCAGGCGCATCAGACGGTTCTGCACGTCCTCGAAGCCGCCGGTGTAGTCGCGCACCGAGAAGTCCTCGACCGCGTAGTACAGCGCGTTGGCGGTGAAGTCGCGGCGCACCGCGTCGTCCTCGATGCTGCCGTAGACGTTGTCGCGCACCAGCCGGCCGCCGGTGTCGGTCTCGCGATCGCCGCTGCCGTCGTCGCTGTTGGCGCGGAAGGTGGCGACCTCGATGATCTCGCGGCCGTAGACCACGTGCGCCAGGCGGAAGCGGCGGCCGATCAGGCGGCAGTTGCGGAACAGCCCCTTCACCTGTTCGGGCGTGGCGTCGGTGGCGACGTCGAAATCCTTCGGATGGCCGCCGACCAGGATGTCGCGGACCGCGCCTCCGACCAGATAGGCGCCGAAGCCGCTGTCGCGCAGCCGGTACAGCACGCGCAGCGCGTTGGGACTGATCTCCTTGCGCGATACGTTGTGCTGGTCGCGCGGAATCACCCGCAAGGAGGTCTGAGGAGTAAGTGAGGAATTGTCGGCTTGCATCGAGCGCGGGCGCGCCGCCTTCTAGAAGTTTCGTGGGTCCAACCGTTGCCCGAGGCTACGGCGGCGCATATACTAGCAGGCCGCATAGGATTGAGAGTCCATGCGGTCCGCCCAAGCCGCCTTCCATCGGTCTGCAGGTCTCGCAGACCCGGCTCGCGCCCGGCGGGAAGTACAACCTGCTCCCTTCGTCTAGAGGCCTAGGACGTGGCCCTCTCAAGGCTAAAACACGGGTTCGAATCCCGTAGGGAGCGCCAAACACGCGATCGTGTCGCTGAAAAAGCCCGCTCAGACAGCGGGCTTTTTCTTTGCGTGAACAGCCGGCGGCCGGACCGTCGCGCGCGCGGACTGCGCGGCGCGGGCGGCACCGGCGCGGGCCGATTCGCGCGAAAATCCCGCTCCGGCGGTTTTCGCGCGGGCGCCCGGACAAACCTGTCCGAACAGTTCCATTTTCATCGTTACCCGCTTCGCAGCTTCGCAATCGACCCGATGGCGTCGTGGGCGAGCGCGATGCGAGTGGCTACACTATCGCCCGCCCGGCCTGCTTGTACCGGACCACATTCCAGGACCCAGCCATGCCTTTCGTCGTCACCGAGAACTGCGTCAAGTGCAAGTACACCGATTGCGTCGAGGTGTGCCCGGTGGACTGCTTCCATGAAGGCCCGAACTTTCTCGTGATCGACCCGGACGAGTGCATCGACTGCACCTTGTGCGAGCCCGAGTGCCCGATCAACGCGATCTACCCGGAAGACGACGTGCCCGCCGGCCAGGAGCCGTTCGTCGCACTCAATGCCGAACTGGCCAAGGCCTGGCCGGTGATCACCACCCGCAAGGAAGCCCTGGCCGACGCCAAGGAATGGGAAGGCAAGCCGGGCAAGATCGATCTGATCGAGCGCTGAGGCGATCACTCAAAGCCGCAACGGGCTCGTCATTTCCGCGAACGCGGGCTCCGCTTTACTTCGGCGGAGCCGAACATCCGGAGACTTCAGCACCATCTCTCCAGACCGTCATTCCCGCGAACGCGGGAATCCAGGGCCTTTCGTGCGAGAACGCTTGTAGTCGCGGGATGTTCGGCTCCGCCGAAGTAAAGCGGAGCCCGCATTCGCGAGAATGACGAGCAAAAAACAGGCCTGCAAGCTCTTAAGCGCTCGGCCGCGCCGCGCTCAACGCGGCTTCTCGTTCGGATACCGCTGGATCAGCACGTAATCGCCCTTGCTGCCCCAGCGCGGCGCGTCCTTGTCCAACTGCACACACGGCGTACCCGCGCACGAGGTGATGCCCACGCGCGCATACGCCTCGGCCAGCTCGGCGCGCACCTGCGCCGCCGCGGCACGATCGCTCGCCTGCTGGTACTGCCGATACTGGAAATGCAGCAGCACCGCCCCGCCGATCACCAGCAGCGCCATCGCGCCGGCGACCGCGGCATAGGCGGCAATCACCGCCTTGCGCGTGCCCGAGGCGACCGCCTGCTGCGACTTCGCCAACTGCTCGCTGGCCCCGCCCAGCCTCGCCGAAGCGCTCGCTACCACCCGTTCGTACTGCTCGGCGCCCTGCCCCAGGCTGGAATCGAGCCCTTGCTGGATCAGTTGCGCGACCCGCGTCCCGGTGCTGTCGAGCACCTGGCCCAGATCGCCGCGGACCCGCGCCAGCGCCTGCTCCAGCAGTTGCACCGCCTGCTGCTGCTCCTGCACCGCCGCATCCGAGCGGCGTTCCAGGGTTTCGGCCAGCAACGCCAGGCGCTTGGCTGTCTCAACCAGCGTCGAGAATTCTGCTTCCATCGGTCTGTCCCTGGCTCGGCGGGCAAAAGCTGGCCGGATTATCGGCCATCGGCCGTCCCTACTGTGCAGCAACGCAGCTTGCCCCACCCCGGGGGCCGCGCTAGATTCGCCCGGACTAATCAGCACCAAGGAAGGAACCAGGCCATGGCCATCGCGCAAGAAACCTCCCCCGCTCCGCCGGCCGACGCGCGCCGCTTCACCGACAAGACCCTGTACGGTCCCGGCGGCCATCCCAGCTCTTCCGACATCGAGCAGAACTCGCTCGGCGACTGCTACTTCGTCTCGCCCTTGGGCTCGATGGCGCAGCAACAGCCGCAGCGGCTCGAAAACGCGATCAAGTACAACGCCGACAAGGGCACCTTCACGGTCACCTTCTACAAGGAAGAGAGCACCGGTTTCCTCGGCCTGGGCGATAAAGAGGTCAAGCCGGTCAAGATCGAAGTAAGCCAGGGCGAGCTGGAGGGCAACCTTTCCCGCCGCGGCGGCAGCACGGTGGACGGGCATCCGGGCCGCGACGGTCCGATCTGGCCGGCGGTCATGGAAACCGCCTACGCCAAAATGCACGACAGCAATCCGAAGGACGGCCTGCAAGAGGGCTACGACAAGACCGCGCACGGCGGCTGGCCGGCCGATGCGCTGTTCACCCTGACCGGCGTGCACGGCCAGACCGTGAGCAATTCGGACTTCGACGACATGGGCATGGAGAAGGCTTACAAGAAGCTCGACACCGCGCTCAAGGAACACCGCCCGGTGACCCTGGCGACCAAGTCCGAAGACACGCACTGGTTCCGCGACGACGCGCCCAAGGACGGCCTGGTCAATCGCCACGCTTTCATGGTCGAGCGCGTGTACAAGGACGAGCACGGCGAGGTGATGCTGCAGGTACGCAATCCCTGGGGCCACAACAACCGCGTGGACGAAGGCCGCGACACGCCCAACGCCAGCATTTCGGTCAAGCTCAAGGACATCGTCGACGGCGGCGGCCTGAACAAGATCGACATCGGCCCTTCGCCGTCGCAGCACCCGGACATCAAGAAGGTTGCCAGCGCCGAAACCGGCGATCGCCATCTCGACGCCATGCTCGCCAGCCTGGACAACCCGGCGGCGATGAAGCAGTCGATGCGCGATCTGGCTGCCTCGCCCGACGGCCAGCAGTTCGCCGCCAACGGCCGCAGCCAGCTGCAGGAGCAGCCCACCGTTGCCGCCCCGCAGCCGGAAGAGGCCGCGCCGGCGCGCGCGCCGACGATGCGCGCCTGAGCGCGCATCGCGCCGCCACGACTTATGGAGTTCGCGGCATGACCGGCTTCAGATCGAGCTTGATCAAAATCATCGTGACGACCCTGCTGCTTTGCTGCGCGGGTTGCACCTTCGCAAAGGACTCATCCATGTTGTTAGACAAGATTCCGCACAACTCCGCCGACACCCCGCTCACCCCGGACCAACACGGCGAGCAGCAGGCCGCGTTGGAAAACGCCCTGACCCAGTTGTGGCACGGCCAGTACCGCATCGTCGCCAAGCGCTTTTTCCTCTACAAGGACCAGCCGCAGTGGGTGGTGCTGGACAGCTCCACCGGCAATCACATCCAGGACAAGCTCGGCGGCAAGCGCGAATTCCAGAAGACCGGCGCGGCCGGTTTCGACGGCGTGAGCGTGTGGAAGATCGGCATGCTGAGCCCGGACCGCGTGGCGGTGGCGATGGGCTACGACCGCCTGCCCGACGGCAGCGCGGTGTACGGTTATTTCGAGGTCGAGAAGGAATAAGTCGCCAGCGCCACACGCACGCGCCGCGCCGGCCGCCACAGGCCGCGCGGCGCCGGATCGGCGGCCGGGCTTTGCCTGCGCGGCCGTCTCGGCGAAAGTTCCGCGATCTCGCCTCCGGGTGTCCGCGCGCGGCGCGGAAAGGTTCATCCGCAGGCACCTAGACTCGGCCGCGAGCCCTTTCCGGTCGCCGTCCCATGTCCAAACTCCTGCCCTTCGGCCTGCTGCTGACGCTGTGCCTGACCCCGGCCGTGACCGGCGCCCAGCATCGCGGTTTCGATCTGTCGCAACTGGATCTGTCGCAGTTGGATCTGTCGCAACTGGACCCGGCCGCGATCATGGCCAGCGCCAACGACACGGTGATGCGCGCGCCCGACGGGCGCATCGACGAATTGTTCCAGGCCCTGCACCAGGCCTCGCGCACGCCGCGCGACGCCAGCACGCTGTGCGGCCTGTTCGACCCGCAGGCCGATCGCAGCGGGCAGGCGCTGATGGCCGCCGCGCAAAGTCTGGCGCCGCAAAGCCGCCAGCGCTTCAGCGAAGCGCTGATCAATATCGCCGCGACCGGATTGCAGAACCCGCGCCAGGCCTACGACCCGGCGGCGGCGAAGCAGAGTCTGAAATCCGCCGGCACCCAGGCCATGCTGCTGCACGACGGCTTCGCCGCCGGCCTGAACGCCGACGGCAGTGACGAAGCCGGACGCCAGGCGCGCTGCCGCTCGTTCGGCTGGCTGCTCGACGCGCTCAAGGATCTGCCGCTGCCGCAGCGCGCCGCGGCGACCCGGTTGATGTTGAACGAAGGGCTGTCGCGGCTGGCGTCGAACTGAGCCGAACGGGTTTGCCGGTCGGCGCCAAGGCGTTGCCGCTCAGACATCGGACGCTGCTGGCGGCGCGCTGCATTCGCACATAACGCGTGATCGCTGACGATATGACTCTGCAGGCACGGGCACGAAATCCATAAACACCAGCGCCCGCCGCCTCGCGCCAATCCCCATACCAACAACGAAAACGGGCGCCAGCGGCGCCCGTTTTCACAATCCTGCACGCCGCCGGCCTGAGCCGGCGACCCGCCAAAGCGTCGATCAACGCCCGCCGAGCGCGCTCTTGAGGCTGGCGATCAGCTTGGCCGGCGCCGGGCCGGTGGCCGGCAGGCCGCGCGGATCGACCGCCGACACCGCGGAGCCGGCTTCCACCGTGCTGACGCGGACCAGGAAGTTGCTGCCTTCATAGCTGACGTCGAACGCGCCCAGCAGCTGCGCGCGGCTGGAGACGGTCAGGCCTTCGACCTTGGCCAGCGCATCGCCGACCTTGGTGAAGGTGTCGTCGCGATTGCCGCTGACGGTGAAACCGTTCGCGGACGAGGCCGGAGCGGCCTGGGTCGGGCGCGCGGCGGCCTGGCCGGAGGCGGTGGCCGAACCGGCGGCGGGCATCGCCATGGCGCCGTCGGTGCGCGGCTGGTCCAGGTCCGGCGGTACTTCCAGCGGACGGTTTTCCGGCGCCTGGGCATAGAGCTTGTTGCCCTTGCGGAACCAGCTGCAGCCCGAGGTGGCGATTACGGCCAGCAAAACACCGGCGACGACCGAACGGGACAGAGAAACATTGGAACGCATGAGCATCTCCTGCAGGGGTTCAGGCCGCGAGCGTGTCGCGGCAGAGGTGTTCGAGTTCAACGACCAGCGCGGCGGACTGCCGCGCGGCTTCGTGATGGATGGCCGACAGCGGCTGCAACGGCAGACGCAGGCCGTGGCCGATGCCTTGCGCCGCCA
Organism: Lysobacter sp. TAB13; assembly: GCF_052113885.1. Lineage (NCBI taxonomy): Bacteria > Pseudomonadati > Pseudomonadota > Gammaproteobacteria > Lysobacterales > Lysobacteraceae > Lysobacter > Lysobacter sp. TAB13. Next base: position 31,463 of record NZ_JBFRDR010000035.1, read on the forward strand.
GCAGCGCCTTGACCGGAATCGGATTGGGTTCCAGGGCGAGAAAATCGTAGACCGGGCGCAGACGCGCGTCCCAGCCCTCGGCTTCGCCGCGACGGCCGCCGCGGGCCAGATCGGCCAGACGGCGGAACGCCGCCGGCAGCACGTTGGAGCCGACCGAAATGATGCCGTCGGCGCCGGCCAGGATGGCCCGGCACGCGGTCGGATCGTCGCCGCTGAGCACGGCGAAGTCGTCCGACTTGAACGCCAGCAGATCGCTCATGCGCTGCGGATCGGCGACCGCCTCCTTGATGCCGACGATGCGCCGATGCCCGGCGAGCGCGCCCACCGTTTCCGGCAGCAGATCGCCGCCGGTGCGGCCGGGCACGTTGTACAGCACGATTGGCAGCGCGTCGTCGGCGGCGATGGCGCGGTAATGCGCGAGCAATCCGGCCTGGGTCGGACGCACGTAAGGCGGGGTCACCACCAGCGCCGCGTCGGCGCCCAGGGCGGCCACGCGGCGGGTGAGTTCGATGGTTTTGGCGGTATTGGACAGACCGGTGCCGGCCAGCACCGGAATCCGCCCGGCGACGAATTCGACCGCGCTGCGCAGCAACAGATCGTATTCGGCGTCGAACAGCGCGGCCGCTTCGCCGGTGGAGCCCGCGACCACGACCGCCTGGGTGCCGCCTTGCAACTGCAGCGCCAGCAGCGCGTGCCAGGCGTCCAGATCGATTTCGCCCGACGCGGTGAACGGCGTCGCCAGCGCGGTGATGCTGCCGGAAAGTCGCAAGTGAGGACCTATCTGAGTGAAAGGCCGCTTCCGCGCATAGGCGGAGCGGACGGGGGCCGAAAACCTGAAACGAACTATGGACGCAAACGCAGGGCGGACCTGGGTTGCGGCGAAAGCGGGCGCCTGGGCACGAAACCGTGCCGGCGCGCCGCCATACACCCGCCGATGTTACTTGCGGCGCGAAAGCGCGGGCAAGTATGCTGCTTCACAGCGCGGCCCGGGCCCGGGCCGCCGTTCATTTCCGAGCCTTACGCTCCCTTGCAGGCGCCGCCTTGACCGATTCCGCTTCCCGGCCGTCGCCGAACGAAAACCACCTCCTGATCAACGCCTATACGACGCATCCGGAGTCGCCGCTGTTGTCGGTGACCCGCCGGATCGCCGATTCGGGCTGCAATCTGGTCGATGCGCGCCTGTCCACGGTCGGCCGCGACGTCTCGGTCACCGCGCTGGCGGTGGGCTCCTGGGACGCGGTCGCCAAGCTGGAAGCCATGCTCACGCGCCTGGAGCGCGAGGAAGGCCTCAAGCTGGTCTGGTACCGCACCGGCGCCAAGCAGGTGCAGTCCAATCTGCTGCCCTACATCGTCGAAGTGGTGGCCGCGGACAAGCCCGGCATCTTGTTCCAGCTGGCGGATTTCTTCGACCGCCAGGGCATCACCATCGAAAGCCTGCACTGCTCGCGCTACCGCGCGATGCAGACCGGCGCGGATATGTTCTCCGCCCAGATCACGATCGGCGTACCCTCGAGCATGCACATCGCCGCCCTGCGCGACGATTTCCTGGAGTTCTGCGACCATCTGAACCTGGACGCCATCATGGACCCGATGAAGTTCTGACTATGCTCGATACCGGCGATCGCGCCTACGGCGGCAAAGCTCCCACCCTCGAACTGGCCCTGTCCAGCGGGGACACCGTCAAGATGAAGGACTACGCCGGCGGCTGGCTGGTGCTGTACTTCTATCCCAAGGACAGCACGCCCGGCTGCACCACCGAGGGCCTGGACTTCAATGCGCTGCTGCCCAAGTTCAAGAAACTCGGCGCCACGGTGCTGGGCGTGTCCCGCGATTCGATCAAGTCGCACCAGAATTTCTGCGCCAAGCAGGGCTTCAAGTTCGACCTGATCAGCGACAAGGACGAAACCTTGTGCAACGCCTTCGGCGTGATCAAGGAAAAAAGCCTGTACGGCCGCAAATACATGGGCATCGAACGCAGCACTTTCCTGATCGACCCGAAGGGCGTCATCGTGCAGTCATGGCGTCCGGTGAAAGTCGCCGGGCATGCCCAGGCCGTCCTCGATTCGCTCAAAACCCATTCTGGCCAGTAAGCGCGCCAGAGGAAGCCACCACTCAGTGAGCCCCCTGATTCCCACGATCGCACGCCGTCCCGCCCCGCGGGCCACGGCGGCGCTGCCGTGCGCGATCGCAGCAGCCATCCGCCCCCTAGCGGTACGCAGCACTTTTCCCCCGGCGTCGCCCGACGCCTATCTCCAGCGGAGCTGTCGATGACAAGAAGCAAGCGCATCTATGTGCTGGATACCAACGTGCTGATGCACGATCCCACCGCGCTGTTCAAATTCCAGGAACACGATGTCTACCTGCCGATGCAGGTGATCGAGGAACTCGACAACGGCAAGAAAGGCACCTCCGAGGCGAGCCGCAACGCGCGGCAGGTCAGCCGTTTCCTCAACGAGCTGATCGAGATCGAGGGCACCGACAAGATCAGCACCGGCATTACTCTCAACCGGCCGCAAGGCCTGCAGCTGCGCGGCGCGCAGAGCATCGGCAAGCTGCGTTTCCAGACTGGCTCGTTCGACGCGGGCAAGCGTTTCAGCGCGGTGATTCCGGACAACCAGATCCTCGGCGCGATCCTGGCGTTGCAGGAGCAGGAACCCGGCGTGCCGGTGGTGTTCGTGTCCAAGGACATCAACCTGCGCATCAAGGCATCGATCGCCGGGATCGTGTCGGAAGACTACGAAAACGATCGCGCGCTCGACGATTTCAGCCTGCTCTACACCGGCGCGACCGCGCTGCCGGACGATTTCTGGCAGATCCACGGCAAGGACCTCAAGTCCTGGACCGAGAAGGGCCGCACCTACTACGAAATCAACCGCGCGCAGGACGACGACTGGTATCCGAACCAGTTCCTGTACCTGCCCGGCGACGACGAGTCCGAGCTCAAGGTCACCAAGGTCGGCGAAGAGCGCGTGACCCTGCAGATCGTGGACGATTTCCGTCATAACCAGCACGCCGTGTGGGGCATCATCGCGCGCAACCGCGAGCAGAACTTCGCCCTCAACGCGTTGATGGACCCGGAGATCGACTTCGTCACCCTGCTCGGCACCGCCGGCACCGGCAAGACCTTGCTCGCGCTCGCCGCGGGCCTGGCGCAGACCATGGATCAGCAGCGTTATCGCGAGATCATCATGACCCGCGCGACGGTCAGCGTCGGCGAGGACATCGGCTTCCTGCCGGGCACGGAGGAAGAGAAGATGACCCCGTGGATGGGCGCGTTGACCGACAACCTGGAAGTGCTGACCCACAACCAGGACGGCGGCGCCTGGGGCCGCGCGGCGACCAACGACCTGCTGGCCTCGCGCATCAAGATCCGCTCGATGAACTTCATGCGCGGACGCACGTTCCTGAGCCGCTGGCTGATTCTGGACGAGGCGCAGAACCTGACGCCGAAGCAGATGAAGACCTTGATCACCCGCGCCGGCCCCGGCACGAAGATCGTGTGTCTGGGCAACGTGGAGCAGATCGATACGCCGTATCTGACCGAGACGACCTCGGGCCTGACCTATGCGGTGGATCGCTTCAAGGGCTGGGCGCACAGCGCGCACGTGACCTTGCGGCGCGGCGAACGCTCGCGGTTGGCGGACTACGCGTCGGAAGTACTCTGACGCGATGACGCAACGGTTGGCCACGTGGGTCTGGGTCGGCGCTGCCGCCCTCGCCTGCGTGGCCGGCATGGTCAACGTGGTGGGCTTCCTGGGTTTCGAGCACCAGGCCATCACCCATCTGACCGGCACGACCACTCTGCTCGGCGCCGCGGTGATCGACGGCGATCTGCGCGCGGTCGGGCATCTGCTCGGCGTCATCGGCGCCTTCGTCGGCGGCGCGGTGCTGAGCGGATTGATCATCCAGGACAGCACCTTGCGCCTGGGCCGCCGCTACGGCGTCGCCTTGGCGATCGAGGCCTTGCTGCTGCTCGCATCGGTGCCGCTGTTCGAGCGCCGCTGGCTGGCCGGCGCGCTGTTCGCCGCGGCCGCCTGCGGCTTGCAGAACGCGATGGCGACCACCTACAGCGGCGCGCTGATCCGCACCACTCATCTCAGCGGCCTGTTCACCGACCTCGGCATCACCCTGGGCCACGCCTTGCGCGGGCTGCCGGTCGCGCGACGGCGTCTGGCGTTGTGTTCACTGATCATCGTGTGGTTCCTGATCGGATCGCTGGCCGGCGCCGCGCTGTTCAAATACGCGGCCTATCGGGCGCTGTACGTGCCGGCCGCGCTGACCGGCCTGACCGGCATCGCCTACATGTTGTATCGCCTGCGGCAACGCGACGTTTCCGTCTGACAGATGCCGCAGGGCTGGTCGGCTTTGCGCGGCTATGTCGTGGTGCGGTTTCTTCCGCTTCGCTTCGCTACCCGATCTTGTCTCGTGATGAGCGTTTGCGATTAGCGGGTTGCGCACGGCAAGCGCTTGGGTTTGCTTCGATCGATCCGATTGGCGCTGCTGCGATGCGAATCGGGCAGTGTTGCTTTTTCGCCGACCAGAATTCACTGCTGTTGCTGTTGCTGTTGCTGTTGCTGTTGCCGAGATTTTGCTTCGACTTCGCTTTGCTGTGCGCTTCGGCTTTGTTGTTGCTGTTGCTGGGCGCAGCGTGTAACTCGCGAGACCAGGGACACCCGAAGGGCGGCGCACATGGACGTGCGCCGGGTGCCACCTTGGGCAGGATGCCCAATGTGGCACCTGCCTGCGTCGGCATCGCACTCGTGGCTTTTGACTCGAAACAGCCAAAGCGTTTTCTTTGGTTACTTTCTTTGTCGCT
>NZ_JBFRDR010000036.1:0-30558 GCF_052113885.1 Lysobacter sp. TAB13
TGGCCAAGACCACCTTCTACCTGCACCTCAAGGAGTGCGAGTTTCGCTTCAACCATCGCCACGACGACCTCTATCGGGCGACCCTTAAGTTGCTACGATCCAACCCCCTCTGAGGGGCGTTTGCTTCCTAAGACCCTTTTCAAAGGGGGAACTGTTTCGCTGGGGAGTGGGGGTTACTCGCAAACGGGCTGGGATCTTTCAACCGCAAACAAACGCCTCGCTCGCCTCTTCCTCACGCGCATCCTCGCGCACCAGCCGATCGACCCGCGCCATCGGCGGGCCGTGGCTCAGCCACGCGGCCAGGCGCTCGATCGCGGCGGCATCGCCGACCGCCAACACCTCGACGCGGCCATCGCGCAGGTTGTTGGCGTAACCGCGCAAACCCAAAGCGATCGCCTGCTCGCGCGCGGAGGCGCGAAACCACACGCCCTGCACTTTGCCGGCGACGAAAAACCGCGCCGCGCTCATGTGTTTCCCGCAGACGCACCCGAGTTAGGCTTCGCGTCGCCCGGCTTCGGGCCGCCGGCCTTGGCGATGGCGTCTTCGAGCTTCTTCGCATCCACCGGGCCGAGGAATTTCTCCGCGACCTTGCCGTCGGGCCCGATCAGATACGTCATCGGCAATCCCTTGGGCGTGTCGAAAGCCTTGGGCGGATCGGCGACATCGACGATGGCGATCGGGTACGACACCGGATGCTGCTTGAGGAAAGCCTCCATGTCGGGCTTCTCGATTTCCTCGTAAGCCAGACCCACCACTTCGATGTGCTCGCGCATCGTGTCCAGCGCCGACAGCTCGGGCATTTCCTTGATGCACGGCGCGCACCAGGTCGCCCAGAAATTCACCACCACCCAGCGGCCGCGATGCTCGGACAGGTCGTAGGTCTTGCCGTCGATGGTCGCGATGCGCAGCGCCGGGGTGTCGGATGCGGGCGCCGGCGTCGCCGCGGGCGGCGCTTCGACCGGTTTCGCATCGGCCGGCTTCGACTCCGCGGCCGCCGTCGCATCGGCCGGCGCCGCCGCCGGGTGACGCTCGTCGGCGGACTTCTGGCAGGCGGCCAACAGCAGAGCCGCGATCGCCGCGGCGAGCAGCGGCGCGACGGCGCGGGAATTGCGAACGCTCACGATCATGGTTGTTCCTCTTCGGCGTGAATGCTGGACACGCGTCGTTTCATCAGCGCGCGCAGCGGCACGCGCAGTTCGTCCATCGCCGCGACCGCGGACTGGCCCAGCGAGTCGTCGCGGCACGGCAACATGGCTTCGGCGATGGGGATGCGCAGGTTGCAGGCTTCGTACAGCTCGCCCAGCGACAGTTCGTCGAGATCGCGCGCCAGCAGCCATTCGCCGCTCTCGGCGCGGCGCACCACGCTGATGTCGCCCAACTGCCCGAGCATCTGCTGGACCAACGCGTCGGTGAGCATGGGTTCGAGCTGCTGGATGTCGTCGCTGTGCAGGCCGCGGCCGTCCTTGCGCGCCTCGTTGAAGCGCGCCAGCAGGCGCAGCAGGCCGTACATCTCGAAGCCCAGCGGCAGGCGCATCGCTATGGGCTGATAGCGGAACGCGGCGATCGAGGAGGCCAGCGACGCGCCCAGCAACACCGCGATCCAGCTCAGGTAGATCCACAACAGGAAGATCGGCACGAAGGCCAGCGTGCCGTAGATCTTCGAATACGAGCCGAAGCTGCCCAGGTACAGGCCGATGCCGCCCTTGACCACCTCGAACAGCACCATCGCCAGGAACGCGCCGGCGACCGCGTGGCGCCACTTGACCGTGCGATGCGGCACGACCTTGTAGATCGCCGCGAACGCCAGCCACTCCAGCCCCATCGGCGCGGTGCGCAGCAGCAGGCTTTCCAGCCAGCGGCCCGGTTCGGTCGAGAACACTTCCATGGCGAAAAAACGCGCCGAGATCGCCAGGCTGGCCGCGGCCATCAGCGCACCCAGGGTCAGCACGGTCCAATAGACCAGGAAACGTCCCAGCCGCGGCCGCGCCGAGGGCACGCGCCAGATCCGGTTGAACGCGGCTTCCACGCCGTTGAGGGTGATCAGCAGCGAGACCACCAGCGCGATCACGCCGGCGGTGGTGAGCTGGCCGGCGTTGGCCGAGAACTGCTTGAGGTAACTCTCCACCGAGCGCGCCGCCGAAGGCACGAAGTTGGAGAAGATGTAGTCGCTGAGGCGGTCGCTCCATTCGCTGAACATCGGGAACGCCGACAACACGCCGAACACCACCATCGACAGCGGCACCAGCGCGAACACGGTGGTGTAGGACAGCGCGCCGGCGGCCTGGAACAGGTTGTCGTCGAGGAAGCGGCGGCTGAGGAAGCGAAAGAAGGTCGCCACGCGCGCGCGGTCGCGCACGCGTTCGCTCCAGCGATAGATCGAGTCCAGTGGTTCCATCCGGCGCAGGTTAACCGATGGGGTGTGGGGGCGGTATTCATGGTGGGCATGGAGGCGGCGGCGCGCCCTCATCCGGCGCTTCGCGCCACCTTCTCCCGCCAGCGGGAGAAGGGAACCTCGCGCTCGCTGCTTTTGAGCCCCTCTCCCGCTTAGCGGGAGAGGGGTTGGGGTGAGGGCCGCCCGCCCCGCCGGCCGCATTCCTCTATCCTTCGCAGCGCAAAGGAGAATTCGATGACCGAAGTTCTGGTGCTTTACTACAGCCGCGGCGGATCGGTGGCGCGGCTGGCGAAGCAGATCGCGCGCGGGATCGGCGAAGTCGCCGGGGTCAGCGCGCGCCTGCGCAGCGTGCCGCCGGTGGCGGCGGTGACCCAGACCGCGGCGCCGCCGGAGCCCGAGGACGGCGCGCCCTACGTGGAAGCGCGCGATCTGACCGAATGCGCGGCCCTGGTGCTCGGCAGCCCCACCCGCTTCGGCAACATGGCCGCGCCGGTCAAGCACTGGCTCGACGGCCTGGGCGCGCAATGGGCCAGCGGCACCCTGGTCGGCAAGCCGGCGGCGGTGTTCACCTCCACTGCCACCCAGCACGGCGGCCAGGAATCGACCCTGCTGACGATGATGGTCCCGCTGCTGCACCACGGCTGCGTGATCGTCGGCATTCCCTACACCGAGCCCGCGCTCAGCCACACCCGCGGCGGCGGCACGCCCTACGGCGCCAGCCACGTCGCCGGCAGCCAGGACGATCCGCAGCTCAGCGACGACGAAGCCACGCTGGCGCGCGCGCTCGGCCGCCGCGTCGCCGAGCTGACCGCCAAGGTGAGCCGTTGAACGCGCCCGCCCCGGCCCGGCCGCCGCGACCGCGCGCGGACTGGGTGCTGCTGGCCGCGCTGCTGGCGCTGACCGCGCTGTTCGGCCTGTGGTACGTGCTGCCGGGCCGGCATCTGCTCGCCGGCCTGAGCGTGTTCATGGCGCCGCCGGCGCTGCTGGCCCTCGGCGTCGCCCTGCGCAGCCGCCTGGCCGCGTACTGGTCGGGCGTGCTCGCCCTGTTCTGGTTCTGCCACGGGGTGATGCTGGCCTGGTCGTCGCCGGCCGAGCGCGGCTATGCCTGGATCGAACTGGCGCTGGCGCTGGTGGTGATCTTCGCCGCCAACCTGGCCGGGGTGAAAGCACGCTTCGGCAAGAAAGCCTGAGCCGCGAACCGCCCCGCTTCGCCATACCCGAACGAACGGCCTGCGCCGCGCCGCCAACGCGGGTAATGCCGCGGCGCCCGGCCGCGCCGCCGCCGGGCCTATAATTCCGTCCTCCCCAGCTACACGCGAACCCCTCGAGATGGACCAGCTCTGCATCGTCACCACCGGCGGCACCATCGACAAGATCTACTTCGACGACAAGTCGGACTACCAGATCGGCGAACCGCAGATCGGCCGCATTCTCGATGAGCTGGGCGTGGCCTTCCGCTACAGCGTGATCCCGATCATCCGCAAGGACTCGCTGCACATCACCGCCAGCGACCGCGAGCTGATCCGCGCCGCCATCGCGGCCCAGGATGCGCAGCACGTGCTGGTCACCCACGGCACCGACAGCATGGTCGAGACCGCCAAGGTGCTGGCCACGATCCCGAACAAGACCATCGTGCTGACCGGCGCGCTCAATCCGGCGCGCTTTCGCGGCTCCGACGCCGAGTTCAACATCGGCACCGCGGTCGGCGCGGTGCAGTCGCTGCCGGCCGGCGTGTATATCGCCATGAACGGGCGCATCTGGGACCCGGCCAAGGTCCGCAAGAACGTCGAAGCCAACCGCTTCGAAGCGGTCTGACGGCGGCGCCGGTCGCGGCCGCGGCCAGCCGCCGCAATCGGCAAACCACGATGTGTCGCCGCGCACGGCTTGCAGGGCCGTGCGCGGATTCGCCGACGCGGTCGCGCACCCGGTGGCACATCGATTGAGCAATTCGCCTTTGCTGCGCCGCCCGATCGATTAGCATCAGGGGCTTGTCCTACTGTTGCGGTGATCTTCATGCGTCGATTCGTACCGGCCCTGACGGTGTCTGCCCTGGCCTTGTGCACGCTGGCCGCCTGCCAGAAGCCAGCCGAACCCGCCCAGTCCGCCCCCGCGGCGCAGACCGACACCGGCAAGGCGCCCGCCAGCCAGCCCGTCGCGGCCGCGCCCAATCCGCTCGAACCGCCCGAACGCGTGCTGCGCAACGACGCCATCGGCTACGACGGCTTCAACGGCAGCACGCAAGCCGGCACCGTCAGCGCCAAGTTCGGCAGCGACGCGCCGACCATCCGCGGCGCCTGGGGCGGCGAGATGAAGGACAACAACAGCCAGCGTCCCGACGCCAAGTGCTACCTGCTGTATCCGGTGCGCGGCGCGATCACCCACCAGTACGGCTTCCTGATGGGCAGCGACGGCCTGGCCGGCATCGACGTGTACGACCCGAAGGCGCTGGCGCCCGGCGGCGGCCACATCGGCATGAGCATCGATGAGATCAACAAGGCCTACGCCGGCAAGGTCAAGCAAGTGCCCAACCCCAGCTTCGAAGGCGCCGCCTTCCTGCAGGTCGCGCCGCCCGACGGCAAGGACACGCAGCTGACCTTTGAAACCGACGCGCTCGGCAACGTTACCAACTGGCGCATCGCCAAGCGCGCGGCGCTGGAACCGAACGAAAGCTGCACGCGCTGAGCTAGCCCTCCTCACCGGCGCAGCCTGGTCGGCGGATCCGAACTAGCTGCGCGGCCCCTCGCGGCGGCTTCCCGATCGCAAGCGCTATGCCCGCATAGCGCAAATGCTTGCGGGCCAATTTCGCGGGCACACGCGTCCGCGATCCGATGTCCACGCCTGGCCACCGCCGATAACAAACGCATGCCGCGCGCATGGCACGGCGTGCGTTTTTCGTAACCCGTCCGGGTCGGGGCAGGACGGGGCGTCGCGACTCAGTTGGCGGACGTTTTGCCAACCTCGCCCAGGAACGCCAGGCCCAGTTTGGCGAACGGCACGCTCGCCGTGACGCTCTGCCCCCCCGTCGCCAAGGTGTCGTTGGCAGTGTGGACCTGCGGCAGGTGCTGGCCGTTGGCGTTGCCGCCCTCGAAATACATCGCCGCCGGATAGCCCGCGCTGGTCCACGAGGCATGGTCGGAGCAGCCGTAAGTACAGGTGTACTCGCCAAGGCGCATGCTGCCGCCGAGATAGGTCGAAAACAGGTCCCGCAGCAATTTCTGCAAGCCGGCGTTGGAGTAATCGCTGATCACGCGCACGTCCGGCGCGGTGGCGGTACGGTAGTTGGTCATATCCAGCTGCAGCACGCCCACCACGTTGACGCCGCGGTTCTTGAAATCGTTGGCGATCGCGTTGGAACCGCGCAGGCCGACTTCTTCCGCCGCATAACCCATCACCTTGATCGTGCGCTGCGGCTTGTAACCGCTGGACAGGGCGATACGCAGTACTTCGGTCAGGGTCGCGATGCCGGAGGCGTCGTCGTCGGCGCCGGGCGCGCGCATGAACTCGCCGCTGCCGCTGTTGGAGATCGAATCCAGGTGCGCGCCGAGCACCACCACTTCGTCGGGCCGCTCATTGCCGCGGATGGTCAGGATCACCGACGGCTGCTGGCCGCAGTTGCTGCAAGCGGTGAACAGTTCGATGCCGACATCGCTGCGGCCGGCACCGAGTTCGGCCCAGCGATCGCGGACCCAGAGCGCAGCCTTGCGCCCATAGCTGGAACCGGCGTAGCGGTTGGGCCAAGTGGTGGACATCGTCTTGATGCTGGCGAGGATGTTGGCTTCCTTGACCTGGCTCAGCCATGGCGCGACCGTGGCCTGGTTGTCGATCGCATAGTCGGCGAAGGCGGTGCCCATCGCCTGCACGCTGCGGTCGTTGCGCACGAACGCCTCGGCTTCGGCGCGGGTATCGAACGCGAAGTAGCCTCCGCAACGGCGCTCTTTCTCGTGCACATGGCGCGACAGGTCGGTGAGCTCATGCGCTTTGAGCTCCGACACCATCAGCGGCGCGCCGGTGACGCCGATGCGCGCCTTGGCGTTGCGGGCGAGCGTGCTTAAACCCGCGTCGTGGGTCTGGCGCGAGGTCACCACGTACACCGGCTTGAACGGATCGGGCTGCCCGGCGGCGCTTTGCGCAAAGGCCGGAGCGAACGCCGCCAGCGATGCCAGGGAAAGGGACAACAAGATGTTAGGTTGCACGATTGGACTCCTTCGAAATGGATTCACGCGCGAGCGACTGCCCACGGCTCGGACACAACGCCTGAGCGAGCGGGCGCATCGGTGTCGGCCGATACAGACTAAAAGCGCATACGCAAGTGCGCGGCCGGAATTTCACGGCGCGGGGCGGCGCACGCGTGACGGCAGTCGTGCACTGCGGAAAATCAGACGAGTCCCAATCGAAGGCCGCGCGGCGCGCAATGGGCTGCGCTTTAACAGCAGCCGTGTTCGCGCCCATCGACGCGATACCCATGCGACCTGCAAAAAAAAACCCCGCTGGGGGCCGGGGCAGCGAAGCATTCGCTAACAAAAAAGCATGGAACCAGCCGCGCCGCGCGATGCGTCCAATGCGATTGCTAGCCGCGCTGCGAGCTCGTGGCTTACGTTAAAGGCCGCCCGGGTATCGAAGGGATGCAGGCGCGCTCATGTCGGCGCCGTATCCGTGACCGCAATCATGCAAGCCGGACTATCAGACGAATCCGAATTCGAAGCCGGCGCGCCGATCGGGCATGTCGGGGCAGCGGAGGTTTCGGCCCCGGGCGCAGACATACACCACGACGATGAAGCCGCGGACTCCTGTCTGGAGCACCTGCCGGCAAAGAAAAAACCCCGGCCGGGCCGGGGTCGCGAAGGTATCCGCCAAGTGCCGAGCACGAGGGCGGGCCGCGATGGACGCGGCCCGCCAGCGCGATCAGAAGGTGATGCTCCAGGTGTCGATGCGGCCGATGTCGCCGTTGGCGTTGTCGTTGACGCGCAGCTTCCACACGCCGTTGAGCGGCTCGCTGGACAAGTTGAAGGTGAAGGTGCCGCTGACGTTGTCGGCGCTGCCGCCGGTGCGGTTGTGGATGTTGTAGAGCGAACCGTCCGGCGCGACCAGATCGACCTTCAGATCGCCCTTGTAGGTGTGGATGATGCTGACCGACACGCTGGCGCTGGCCGGCGCGTTGCCGGTGCGGCCGGACACCGTGATCGGGCTGTCCACCGTCGCGTTGTCGCTGATCGCAACGTCGGTGCCGTTGCTGTAGGTCTGGGTGCCCGGACCCGGTCCCGGATCGGTGCCGGCGGTCTTGCCCAGTTCGCCGAGGAAGGCCAGGCCGAGCTTGGCGAACGGCACGCTGTTGGCCGCCGAGTTGCTCATGTTGGCCATCGTGTCCGACGGCGAATGGATGTACGGCGAATAGCCGCCGCTGGAGGTGCCGCCTTCGAAGTAGATCGCCGCCGGGAAGCCCGCCGAGGTCCACGACGCATGGTCGGAACAACCATAGCCGCAGGTGTAGGTGCCCAGGGTGCCGCCGAGATAGGTCGAATGCAGATCGCGCAGGAACTGTTGCAGCGCCGAGTTGGAGTAGTCGGTGACCAGGCGCACCGGGTTGGGGCCGGTGGTGCGGTAGTTGGTCATATCCAGCTGCAGCACGCCCACCACGTTGACGCCGCGGTTCTTGAAGTCGGTGGCGATCGCGTTGGAACCGCGCAGGCCGACTTCTTCCGCCGCATAGCCCATGAACTTGATCGTGCGCTTGGGCTTGTAGCCGCTGGCCAGCGCCACCCGCACCACTTCGGTCAAGGTCGCGATGCCCGATGCGTCGTCGTCGGCGCCCGGCGCGTTCATCGCATCGCCGCTGCCGCTGCTGGAGATCGAATCCAGGTGCGCGCCCAGCACGACCACTTCGTTCGGCAGTTCGCTGCCCTGGATGGTCAGGATCGCCGACGGCTGAGTCGAGCAATTGGTGCAGCCGGTGTACAGCTCCGCGCTGACGTCGCTGCGGCCGTTGGCCAGCGCGAGCCAGTTGTCCTTGATCCAGGTCGCCGAAGTGCGGCCGTGATTGGAGGAGTAATAACGGTTCGGATACTGCGTGGACAGATGGTTGATGGTGCCGCGGATGTTGGCCTCGGCGACCTGGCTCAACCACGGATTGACCGTGGCCTGGTTATCGACGGTGTAGGTCGCGAACTTGTTGTTCATCGCCTCCACGCTGCGCTCGCTGCGCACGAAGGCTTCCGCCTCTTCGCGGCTGTCGAAGGCGACGAAGCCGCCGCAACGCTTTTCCTTCTCGTGCACGTGACGGGTCACGTCGGTGAGCTGATGGGTCTTGAGCTCGGCGATGACCAGCTTGTCGCCGGCGCGGTTGCTGACGCCGCTGGCGCTCTTTGCCAGCGTCTGCACACCGGCGTCGAAGGTCGCGCGCGAGGTCACGATGTAGACGGGCTTGAACGGATCGTCGGTCGCGTCGGCCGGGCGTGCATGGTCGTGGCCATGGCTTTGTGCGAGGGCGGGCGATACGGCGGCGGCCAGGGCGAGTGCGAGCAGGGCCGGAACGAACTTCACGGGCGTAGAGGCGAGGTGCGGATTCACGAATGGCGCTCCAGGTTCGGCGTCGTCGGCGGATGCTCCGGCATCGGCGCTAGGACGCGGGGTGATGGGAAAACGATCGCAGGGTGCGATCGCCGGAGGACTAGCTGCGCGTGAAAGCGGCGCCGAAACGTGCGTGGGGAAAACGATCCGAGGCGCCCGGTGTTCGACCCTAATCGCGCGCTGGCGCATCAACAAGCGACAACCGGTGCGAGCGCACATTCGCGTTCGTGACTTGAGTCATGCAACCGAGCAGTAAACGATTACGGTGCGCTCGCGCATGGAGTCCGGCCTCTTCGGGCCGCGAAAACCCCTGAATTTTCAGGGTTTCGGCGCTGGAAACACGATGCACATCGCGCGTGGCGATGATGCGCCGCACGTCGCGGATTGATGGATGCTTTTCGCGATGGTGCCGCGGATGAGTCCGATGGTTATCAGGAAGCGGTGGCATCGCTGCATGTTTTCGATAGCATCGCGTGAATCTTCGTGAGCCACAGGGCCTGTGCGTGCCTGTGCGCGCGATGCCGTCGCGATCGCGGCAACGCTCAAAAACGAACGCCCCCGGCCGAAGCCGGGGGCGCGTTATCGTCGTCGGCCGCTCGCGACAGGCATGCGCCCGCCGCGGCTGTGGCCAAAGCGCAACGGCCTTAGAAGGTGATGCTCCAGGTATCGATCCGGCCGGTATCGCTGGTCGCGTTGTCGTTGACGCGCAGCTTCCACACGCCGTTGAGCGGCTCGCTCGACAGATCCTTGTTGAAGGTGCCGATGACGTTGTCGGCGCTGCCGCCGGTGCGGTTGTGGATGTTGTAGAGCGTACCGTCCGGCGCCACCAGATCGACCTTAATGTCGCTCTTGTAGGTGTGATAGATCGTCACCTGGACCGGCGTGCTCGGCGAACCATTGCCGGTGCGGCCGGACACGGTGATCGAACTTTCCACCGTGGCGTTGTCGATGATCGCCACGTCCGTGCCGTTGGTGTAGGTCTGCGAACCGCTGGTGCCGACGGTGACCGAACCGGTCTTGGTGTTGGTGGCGCCGTCGTCGTCGGTGACGGTCAAGGTGACGGTGTAGGTGCCCGCCGTGCTGTAGGTCTTGGACGGATTGGCCGCGGTGGAGGTGGTGCCGTCGCCGAAGTTCCAGCTGCGCGAGGCGATGGTGCCGTCGCTGTCGGTGGAGGTGTCGGTGAAGTTCACGCTCAGGCCGCTGGCGCTGGAAGTGAAATTCGCCACCGGCGGATTGTTGACCGGGCCGGTGCCGCCCACGGTGAAACGCACGGCGTTCGGAGTGCCCGGCTTGCCCGAGGCGTCGGTGCCCTGCACATAGACCGTGTGCGGGCCCTGGCTGAGGCCGGTGGTGGAGATGCTGCCGGTGACGTTCTCGTTGCTGCTGTTGAAGCTGCCGTCGCTGGCGCTGAGCGCGATCGGCGTCGCTCCGCTCGCCCACGGCGGCGCATCCAGATACGCGCGCGCCGAGGCGATGTTCTGCACCGCTTCGGTCCCGTTGCTCTGATTGAACAGGCCGTCGTTGATGTTGGCGGTGACCGTCACCGGCGTACCCGCCGGCACCGTCGCCGAAGACACGTTGACCACGGTGGTGTCCGGGCCGCTGGGCAGCTTGTACGGCGCCCACAGGCTGCGCGCGACGTAACGCAAGGTCTTCAGGTTGTTCGGCAGCGTGGTGCCGGTGAAGCTGCTGCAGCTTTCGAAGAAGCTGCCGCCCAGTTCGATCGTGTAACCCGGCACGCCGAGCAGACCGTACATGGTGTCGTCGGTGGTGCCGTCGGTGGCGTACAACTCGTCGGACTGTTGCGGACGATAATTATTGAAGTACGCCATGCGCCGGCCGAAGGTCTGCAGCGCGGCGCTGTTGGGCGCCAGATTGCTGGTGTCGCCCCACGACCACAGCACCAGTTCGGCGGCGCTGTGGATGTCGATGAATACGCCCTGGGTATCGTCGGGTGCGGCGGTGCTGGTGTCGTCGGGACGACGGTCCTGGAAGATGCCGCCGGTGTAGACGCCGTTGCTGCCCTTGGTGCCGGCGACCAGACGCATCAGGTTCTGCGTTTCCGGGTCCGAGGCCACGGTCGGGCCGCGATAGGTTTCCGCGCACTGGTTGCCGCTGGAACCGCCGGGCGCGGTGTTCCAGTGGAACGGGAAGTTGCGGTTCAAGTCGGTGCCGTAGCTGCTGGCGCTGCAATTGCCGCCGTTGCTGTTGTTGACGTTCTTGCGCCACGACGATCCGGCCTCGGCCTTCTTGCGGCCGTCGGGATTGGCCTGCAGCACCAGTTGGAAGGCGAAGTTGTCGAGCAGCCAGGTCGCTTCCGGATCGGTGCCGTAGCCGTTGACTAGGCCTTCGGCGAAACGGGTGACCAGTTCGGCCGGCGCGTACTCGCGGGCGTGGATCGAACCGAACAGCACCAGCGTGGGCTTGTTCGGCAGCGCGGCGTCGGTGGCGGTGTTGCTCAGCCGCAGCACGCGCATGTCGTAGCCGGTGCCGGCGCTCTGGGTCTTCTGCCAGCTCGGGCCGATGTTGGTGATGCGCGCCAGGTTCGGCTTGTTCGCCGCCAGCGTGTCCATCGTGGAATAGGTTTCTTCCACCGTGCGGAAGCAGGTGAAACCGGGAATGCTCTTGGCGCCGTTCAAGGAACTTTGCAGCGCGCTTTGCAAGCGCTGGATCTTGGCGGTGGCGTCCTGGTCGATTTCATACTTGAAACCGGCGCGGGTCAGCGCGGTCAGGTCCTCGGGCAGGGCCTCCACGCGCACGGTCTTGGCCTGGCGATCGACGTTGAGATGCTGGAAGCGCGAGGCGATGCGCTGCAGTTGCGCGGGGTTGTCGTACTTGGCGGTGACGAAGACGGGTTGCTCATCGGCGGCCGCGGCGCTGGCGGACAAAGCCAGCAACAGCGGCAACGCGGCGTGTTGGAAGCGCATTGGGAAACTCTCCATGTACCGGTGCGGTGGGTAGCGACGCGGGGACGTGCTTGGTATCCATGCTGCGGATGAGTTCGAAGCACTGACAAGCACCGTTGGGCGCGCGAACGCGGCGCTTTCGTGATGTTCGCAGCAGAACGACGCGGCGATGACTTGCGCGCGAACGCTTAGCGCTTTGAAGCCTGAGCGATGCGGTCGCGGCCGCGGCGAGCGTCGCTTCGCCGCCGCTGCCTCTTCACCAGGAAAAACGCCGCGGCCTTTTGGGCCGCGGCGTTCGGTCGATCAACCGCAGTGGATCAGAACGTGATGCTCCACTTGTCGATGCGGCCGGTATCGACGGTCGCATTGTCGTTGACGCGCAGCTTCCACACACCGTTGAGCGCTTCGCTCGACAGATCCTTGTTGAAGGTCTGGATGATGTTGTCGGCGCTGCCGCCGGTGCGGTTGTGCAGGTTGTAGACCGTGCCGTCCGGAGCCACCAGGTCCACCTTCAGATCGCTCTTGTAGGTGTGGTAGATCGTCACCTGGATCGGCGTGCTCGGCAGACCGTTGCCGGTGCGGCCGGACACGGTGATCGAGCTTTCGACCGTGGCGTTGTCGGGAATGGCGACGTCGGTATCGTTCGTGTAGGTCTGCGAACCCGGAGTGCCGGACACCGTGACCGAACCGGTCTTGGTGTTGGTGGCGCCGCCGTTGTCGGTGACGGTCAGCGTGACGGTGTAGGTGCCGGCGGCGCTGTAGGTCTTGGACGGGTTGGTCGCGGTCGAGGTCGTGCCATCGCCGAAGTTCCAGCTGCGCGAGGCGATGGTGCCGTCGCTGTCGGTGGAGCTGTCGGTGAAGGTCGCGGTCAGGCCGCTGGTGGTCGAGGTGAAGTTCGCGACCGGCGGAGTGTTCGGCGTGCCGCCGCCGGAATCCAGACCGTCGATGAACTGCGCGCCGGTGTTGCCCGCATCGAGCCAGTTGCTCAAACGGGTGCTGGCGGTGCCGCCGCCGGTCCACGAGGTGAACACGCGGCCGTACTGGTCGCTGCGGTTGGTGCCGGTGGCGCTGCAGCTGGACGGACCGCCGTGCAGCTGGCCGATCACGCGCTTTTCAGGGCTGTACAACGGCGAACCCGAGGAACCGGGCTCGGTCACGCCGCCCGAGGGCTGCCACTGCACGTTCAAGTGCGTGGTGCCGGCGCCGCCGCCCCAGGCCACGAACGAAGTCGGGCTGACCGAAAGGCTGATGCGCTTCTCGGCGACGTTGGGATGATGGATGCCGATCGCGCCGGAGAAGTTCTGGTCGCGACGGTCCCAACCGGCCCAGTACAGATTGAACGCCGGGTTGGCCGCGGTGTTGAGTTCCAGCAGGGTGAAGTCGGAATCGGCGTAGGTCGCCTTGACCGTCGAACCGGACTGGTTCTGGGCCAGCGAGCCGTCGCCGTTGGCGCCGCTGGCCGGAGTGTTCGGCGCGCGGCAGGTCGAGTTCTGATAGTTCCAGTACACCACGATGCTGGCCGCGGTCGAAGCGGTGGTCATGCCGCAGTGATTGGCGGTCAGGAAGTACATCTTCTTGTCGTTGGCGGTGTTGTTGACCAGCGAACCGGTACACGCCAGCGAGCCGCTCTTCGAGTAAGCCGCGACCGAACGGATGATGTCGCGACGGCCGTCGCCGTCGGAGCAGACCACGTCCACGTTGCATTGACCCGACACGCCCTTCTCGCCGCTGGCCGCGGCCAGACGACGCGCGAGCTGACCGAAACCGCGGTAGTCGTGGGCGATCTGGCCCAGCTTGAGCTTGAGTTCGCCCAGCTTGGCGCGCGGCACCACCACTTCGATCACCGCTTCCTGGCCCGGCACGATCGCCGTCCACAGCTGGCCCTGCGCGTTATTGTCGCGCGCGGTGTATTCGCTGATCAGGCTGCGGTCGCCGCCGGCGGCCTGAGTGGCCGGATAGATCAACAGACGGCCGCCCTGCGGCATGTGATATTCGGAGAAGCCGAAGTTCAGCGACAGCGCTTTTTCCGAACGCACGCGCTGACGCCAGATGACGTTGTCGGCATCGAGGTCTTCCCATACGCCCGAATTGAGCGTGGTCATATCGACCTTCATCGGGAAGGCGAAACGCGGGATGTCGCCGCGCTTGTCGCGCAGCAGGTCTTCGGCCTTCAGCTTGGCCACATCGACCGCGGGCATGGCGCGCACGGCGATCTTGTCCAGGCTGGAAATATTGTGATGATCGAAAGCCGCCGGGCGCGAGGCCGGCGCGGCGAGTGCGGCGCTGATCGAGAGTCCGAGCAACAACAAGGAACCACAAATGCGTTTCATTGAGTCTCTCCGTCCGTGATTTGAGGCATGACCTCGACGCCCGGCAGGGCCGGTGCTGGTATGGCGATAGCGTCGGATCAGGCGGTGGGAACTGGATGCTCCAGTGTTTGATGCAGGCGATGCCGCATGCTTCCCCTTCAGCGTGCGTTTGCAGCTACCACGCGTGGTGCGGATCGATCAATCTTTTGCACCACGGCGCGACTTTGCGGCAGCCGCGTCGCGCACAACAAGACGCAAATCCTCCAAATCGACATCGGATTCGTGCATCGCGTCACGCATACGAGCAAGATTTGTTTCTGCTGAAATCGGTGTCTCGAACAGGAAATTGAAACTGAGACATCGCGCGAATTCATAATGCAATGCAGCTCACGATGAAAGGGAACTTGCGGGTGGGGCGGCGTGCGGCCGCGGCGATGAACGCGGCATCGCGGAGAAAAATCGCCGCGATTTCGATGGCTCCGCGGTGTCATGTTGCGCTGCACTAGCGGATGCGCGAGCTTTGCTTGCGGCGCCCGCCGATGCTGTTCGGCGCCAGCCGACGGTCGCTGATGCGATGCCCCACCCCCTATCGAACGCTCCACCCGTCTGCGAGAGCCACGATGTCTGTTGTAGGAGGGAGCTTTAGCCCCGATGCTTTTCGGACAAATCTCCATGCACCTTCATTCAGAGCTTTGTGATTGAAATCGCATGGCGACCTGCCCGAAAAGCATCGGGGCTAAAGCTCCCTCCCACAACAAACCTCGAAGCGTTCGCGCGAGCACGAAAAAGAACCCCGGCCGAAGCCGGGGTTCTGCTTGCCACATACTGCAAACACAAAGCGCCGAATGAAGGCGCATGGATATCTTCCCGAAAAGCATCGGGGCTAAAGCTCCCTCCCACAACAAACCTCGAAGCGTTCGCGCGAACACGAAAAAAAGAACCCCGGCCGAAGCCGGGGTTCTGCTTGCCACATACTGAAAACACAAAGCGCTGAATGAAGATGCATGGATATCTTCCCGAAAAGCATCGGGGCTGAAGCTGCCTCCCACAACAGACCTCGAAGCGTTCGCGCGAGCACGAAAAAAAGAACCCCGGCCGAAGCCGGGGTTCTGCTTGCTACGTATCGAACCTCATCCGTTCATCGCGATGCGATGACCCAGGTGAAGACGCGCCTGGATCAGAACGTGATGGTCCACTTGTCGATCTTGCCGACATCGCCGCTGGCGTTGTCGTTGACGCGCAGCTTCCAGGTTCCGTTCAAGGCTTCGCTCGACAGGTTCTTGGTGTAGGTCTGATTGATGTTGTCGGCGCTGCCGCCGGTGCGGTTGTGCAGGTTGTAGACCGTGCCGTCCGGCGCGACCAGGTCGACCTTCAGATCGCCCTTGTAGGTGTGGACGATGGTGACCGCGATCGGCGTGCTGCTCGCCCCGTTGCCGCTACGGCCGGACACCACGATCGAGCTTTCCACGGTGGCGTTGTCGCTGATCGCCACGTCGGTCTCGTTGCTGTAGGTCTGCGGGCCGGTGCTGCCGCTCACCGTGACCGACGCGGTCTTGGTATTGGTGGCGCCGTCGTCGTCGGTGACGGTCAGGCTGACGGTGTAGGTGCCGGCGGCGGTGTAGGTCTTGCTCGGGCTGGTCGCGGTCGAAGTCGTGCCGTCGCCGAAGTTCCAACTGCGCGAGGCGATGGTGCCGTCGCTGTCGCTGGAGCTGTCGGTGAAGGCCACCGTCAGGCCGCTGGCGCTGGAGGTGAAGTTCGCGGTCGGCGGATTGTTGACCGGCGGCGTGCCGGTGGAGTCCAGGCCGTCGATGAACTGCGCGCCGGTACCGGACGCATCGAGCCAGTCGCTCAGGCGCGTGGCCGCGGTGCCGCCGCCGGTCCACGAGGTGAACACGCGGCCGTAGTAGTCGCTGCGATCGGCGCCGGTGGCGCTGCAGCTGGACGGGCCGCCGTGCAACTGGCCCAGCACGCGCTTTTCGGGGCTGTAGATCGGCGAACCCGACGAACCCGGCTCGGTCACGCCGCCGCTGGCCTGCCAGAACACGTGCAGATGCGAGGTGCCGGTGGCGCCGTTGTAACCGCTGATTTCGGTGGCGACGGTCGAGTGGCTGATGCGCTTCTCGGCGACGTTGGGATGATGGATCGCGGTGGCGCCGGCGAAGTTCTGGTCGCGGCGGTCCCAACCGGCCCAGAACAGGTTGTAGGCCGGGTTGGCGGCGGTGTTGAGTTCCAGCAGGGTGAAGTCGGACGCGGCGTAGGTCGCGCGCACGACCGCGCCGGTCTGCGACTGCGCGAGCGAGCCGTCGCCGTTGGCGCCGCTGGAGGACGAGCCCGGCGCGCGGCAGGTCGAATTCTGGTAGTTCCAATACACGACCATGCTCGAGGCGATCGCCGCGGTGGTCATGCCGCAATGGTTAGCGGTCAGGAAATACATCTTCTTGTCGTTGGCGGAGTTGTTCACCAGCGAGCCGGTGCACCACATCGTGCCTTGCTTGGAATACGCCGCGACCGAGCGGATCACGTCGCGATGGCCGTTGCCTTCCGGGCACACCACGTCGATGTTGCAGCTGCCCGACACGCCCTTGGCCTGATCCAGCGCGGCGTCGCGCGCGAGCTTGCTGATGCCGACGTAGTCGTGATTGACCTCGCCCAGGCGCAGCTTGAGTTCGCCGGCCTTGGCCCGCGGCACCACCACTTCGATCACCGCTTCATCGCCGATCACCACCGGCGTCCACAGCTGGCCGTCGGCCTGGTTGTCGGCCGAGGTGAAGCTGCGCACGAAGTTGGCGCTGGCGCTGGGGGTCTGGTCGGCCGGATAGATCAACATGCGCGCGCCGGCCGGCAGCTTGAACTGGGTGAAGTGGAAGTTCAGCGTCAGCGCGTTCTTGGATTCGATGCGCGTGCGCCACACCACGTGGTCGGCGTCCAGGTCTTCCCAGGTGCCGGAGGTCAGCGTGTCGATGTTCAGCGGCAGCGCGGTGGCGAAGCGCGGCACTTCGCGGCGCGCGGCGCGCTGTACGTCCTCGGCGCGCAGCTTGGCGACGTCCACCGCCGGCATGCTGCGCAGGGCGATGCGGTCGAGGCGGGAAATGCGCGCGTTGTCGAACGCGGCCGGGCGCAGCGCCGGGCCGGCGATCGCGGTGCCGATCGACAGGGCGAGCAGGCCTAGGGTCAGGGTGAATCGTTTCATGTCTGTCTCCGTCCAGTGGGAATGCAGGCGATGGTTTGCCGCGCATCGGCGTTGCCGCCGATGCGCGGCTTGGTCTTGCCAGGTGCTGCGTGGGCGACGGCCCGCGCCGCCGCAGTCCGGCCCGAGGCGGAACCGGCTGCGACGGCAGGGGCGGCGACGGTCCGCGTCCGGACCGGCGCCTGTCGCCGCGCCCGCCGATGCACGGCGGGACGACACGCGGGTGACGACGCGCTGCGATGAGCGCGTTGGAACTTCAATGACGGCGTGCGCGCACGCGGCTTAGAAGGTGATGCTCCAGGTGTCGATCTTGCCGATGTCCTGCGCGGCGCGATCGGCGGCGCGTAGCTTCCAGCTGCCGTTGAGCGCTTCGCTCGACAGATTGATGGTGAAGGTGCCGCTGACGTTGTCGGCGCTGCCGCCGGTGCGGTTGTGGATGTTGTAGACCGAACCGTCCGGTGCGATCAGATCGACGATCAGATCGCCCTTGTACGGATGCACGATGTTCACCGCGACCTGCGCATTGCTCGGCGCGTTGCCGCTGCGGCCCGACACCGCGATGGTGCTCGACACGCCGGTGGCGTTGTTGTCCGGAATGTTGACGTCGGTGCCGTTGGTGTAGGTCTGCACGCCGCCGGCGCTGACCGTGACCGAGGCGGTCTTGGTGTGGGTCAGGCCGCCGTTGTCGGTGACGGTCAGGGTGACGGTGTAGGTGCCGGCCGCGCTGTAGGTCTTGCTCGGATTGGTCGCGGTCGAAGTGGTGCCGTCGCCGAAGTTCCAGCTGCGCGAGGCGATGCTGCCGTCGCTGTCGGTGGAACTGTCGGTGAAGCTCACCGTCAATCCGCTGGCGCTGGAGCTGAAGTTGGCCACCGGCGCGGTGTTGCCGCCCGGCGCGCCGCGGAACGCGGCGACCGCGGCCTTGGTCTGCACCAGCACGCGCTGGTTGTGGTTCTTGTCGGCCGTGCCCATCGCCACGCCGTTGTAGGTCACGTCCGGGTTCGACCAGTAGTTCAGACGCGGGCAGCCGCCGGTGCAGTTGTAGGCCATGATCGTGCGCCACTTGGCGCCGGTCGCCGGCTCATAGCGATAGCCGTGGCCGTAGGCATAGGGGGTGTTGGTCGGATCGGCGGCCGGATCGTGGCGCGCCGACAGCAGGTGGCCGATTTCGTGCGCGAAGCTGTAGTAACCGGTGGCGCAGTCGTAATGCACGGTGGCGAACGCGGTGGCCGCGGTCGAGCCGATCGAATGGGCCAGGCCGCAGTTGCCGGCGTCGTTGATGATCAGCACGCTGACGTCGGCGGCGTTGGCGTCGCGGCTGGCATGGATGTCGTCCATGTAGCCGTCGCTGGGATTGGAGAAGCGGTCTTCGTCGGTGAAGTGGCCGTCGCCAGCCGAGGTGTATTCGACGGTGCGGTAGTTGGCCAGTTCCAGCTTGATGCCGACGTTGGAGTTGGTATAGCCCTGGTTGCTTTCGGCCACGGCCAGCTCGACCAGCGCCTGCATGTCGCCGCCATACGCGGCGATGGCCTGATTGGTGGCCACGACCTGCACGCGGATGGTCGCGGTGGCGCCCGGATCGATCGCGCTCGGGCCGACCGCGGCGATCGCGGCGCGGGTGGCGGCGCGCATGTCGATCTGCGGCAGATCGGAATCGCGGTAATTGGCCGGGTGATCCGGCGGCATCCTGCTTTCATCGACCTCGATCACCGCATGGCTGCCGTCGGCGAGCGGACGGATGCGATACAGATGGCCATCCACGCGCACGTTGCCGGTGACGCCGTTGCCGCGGCGCACCAGGGCGACCGAGTTGCGTTCGTCGTGGCGCACTTCGCGCGCGTCGTGGCTGGCGGCCTTGGCGTTCTCGCGCAGATGGCCCAGCCACACGGTGCTGCCGCGGCCGGTGTCGCGCGCGCTGTCGAGCACGGCGTTGACCAGGTGCGGGCCCAGGCGCAGTTCGATCTCGCGCGTGTCGGCGCTGACCAGGCTGGCGTCGGCGCGCTTGAGTTGCAGCGATGCGGTGGCCGGCGCGGCGGCCAGGGCTTGCGCGCGGCCGAACGCGGAAGCGCCTTGCGCGGACGCGGTGGCGGCGCGCGCGGGCGTGGCGTCGCCGATGAACAAGGGCTGCGCGGCGAACGCCGGCAGTGCCGCGATACCCGATGCGAATACGACGGCGCGCGCCGCATTCAGACCGCGCGAGCGGCCGGAAGACTTGCTGGACATGATTGAAACCCCCGAGAGTGGAAAGCCGCAAAGCGGCCGAAAGGTGACTCAAGCGGATCTCGAGGGTGAAGCTGACGCAGACTCACCCGCGCAGCGATGCACAGATGGAGCCGATGAGCGTGCGTGCCCTGCCCTTGCGAAGATCCGTTCGCGGGTCGAGGTCGTCGTCTCGCCCGCATCACGACGCTAGCGGCTACAAGCAAGCACCGGCAATGCCATCGGAGTCGATTGAACAGCCTCGTTCGTGATGTTTGTCATGCATCGGCAATCTGCCTTCGCCGTGCCGCTTTCTTCCATGCAATGCATAGAATTCGAAGGAATCGTCTTATTGCGCCGCAACGAAAAAACCCCGGCTTTCGCCGGGGTTCTTAAGGTCGTTGGCGGCGCCGCGCCGGCCGCCGATTTCTGTGTCGCGCATCAACGAATCGATATTGCGCCTTATTTGTCGACCGGCTCGGGGCTGCGAATGATCGGACCGAGCGAGATGTGGTTGTCGGGCTCGATGAACTGCACGTCCGGATCGTCGGCGAAGGTTTCCATCAGCCGCACGGCTTCGGCGCGGTCGAGCGCCGGGCTGACGGCGAACACATCCGCGTTGATGCCCATGCGGTGTTTCCAGGTCAGCTTCAGGCCGCTCTTGTTGGCGAGGCCTGCCTGCTTCGCGGTGCGGTCCAGGCGCGGCTGCACCGCGCCGGTCTGCGTCAGCGGCGCGGTGCCGTCGCGGTACTTGACGATGAACTGGGCGAACGGCCCGGCGCCGACCGGAGCGCCGACCTGGGCGCGGCCCGGCTTGGTCTGGGCGTCGTCGGGCTGGATGTACTGCGGCGGCGCCTGTTCGGCCTGCGCCGGTTGCGATTGCGCCGCGGCGGGCGCGGCGGCCGGGGCCGGCTTGGCGCCGGCGGATTTCGGATCGGAAGGATTGCTGCCGGATGCCATGCAGGCGCTCACTGTGAAGGAAAGCAACAAAGCCGTGGCGGGCAGCCACCGTGCGCGGATCGAGGATGACATGCGGGCACCTCCTGGGATGGAACAGGTTGCAACGTATGCCGGAGCGTAGCGGGGTCGATGCGATGGTGCGAGCACCGAACAGGCTCGGCCTGTTCAGGCTCGCATGATCCGATCCTTTCCCCGCAGATGCGAGAACCCGGCGACGAAACCCTCGCCGGGTTCATGGCGCTGGCCGGGCAGGCGCCGAAACGCACGACCTTCGCGGACTACGGCACCGCGGTTTCGCGCGCTTTGGCCACCGCCGCCGCCGCGTCGATCAACCCCGGACCACAGCCGCCGGGGCAATTCGTCGCGGAGATCGGGCGCGCGCTTTCGGCCAGAATCTTGCGCACTTGTTCGAAGGACTTGGGCGTGGCTGCCGCGGCCTGGATCAAAGCCACGACGCCGACCACATGCGGCGACGCCATCGAGGTGCCATCGTCGTAAGCGTAGTCGTCCCCGCTTACGGTAGAAAGGATGCCTTTCGCGTCGTGCCACTGCGTGCAATCGGACGGCTTGTATGCCCGTCTGGTCAGCGGCAGGAACTCGGTCGCCGGCGAACAGCGTTCGCCACCCGGCGCGGTGATGTCGATACCGGCGCCGTAGTTGGAGTACCACGCGCGCCGCCCGCCCTCGTCGCTGGCCGCCACGGTGATCACGTTTTTGCAACTGGCCGGAGAGAAGTGGCTGACGTCGGTGTTGTTGTTGCCGGCCGCAGCCACCACGATCGTGCCGTTGGCAGTCGCGGTATTGATCGCGGCCTGCCAGGTCGGAGTCTGAGAACAAGGCTCGGCCGTCCCCACGGACAAGTTGATCACGTCCGCGGGATTGGGGTTGGCCGGCACGCCCGACACCCTGCCGCCCGAGGCCCAGACGATGCCGTCGGCCAAGTCGGAGGTGAAACCGGCGATTCCGCTACCCACGACCCGGACCGGAACGATCCTGGCGCCCGACGCCACGCCCGCCACGCCGAGGCCGTTGCCGGTCGCCGCGGCGACCGTGCCGGCCACATGGGTGCCGTGAACGAGGTTGAGCGAGTCGGTCGGATTGGAATCGCGCCCGTCGCCGTCGCCCGAACTGCGCGCACCGAGCATGTCGTACCCCGGAAGCACGTTGGCGTTCAGATCGGGATGCGAAAGAATGCCGGTATCGATCACCGCCACCACCGCGCCGCTGCCGTCGCCGCTGTCCCAGGCGGCCGGAGCGCGCAGGCCGACAGCGCTATCGGCCAGATCCCATTGCAGGCCGAAATGCGTGTCGTTCGGTAACGCGGTGGCCTCCACGCGCAGATCCGGCTGCACCCATTCGACCTCGGGATCGGATGCGATGGCTTGCATCAAGGTCCGCGCCTGCTCGCGATTCAAGGCGATGTCGCTGACCACCACGTCGCTGCCGATGGCCATACGCCGCAGCCGCTTGAGCGTCGGCATGTGTTTTCCGGCGCCGTCGGCCTTCACCGAGAGCGCGGCGCGGTGCAACGAAGCATCCAGCGCGGCGGCGTTAAGCGCGGCGGCGCTGCCGCGCTTGTACTGGACGATCAGCCGGTCGTAGGTGTCGCCGTCTCGCAGGCCGGATGCATAGGCCTGCCCGGCGCAGGCCGGCGCGCAGACCAAGCCGCTCAACGCAAGTAAAGCCACCGCCGCGAACGAATGCGCGCGCCGATTGGGATTTGACCGATATTTCATGAAGTGCCCCCTGATTGATTGCCGCATGGCGGCGAAGTGCCATGTTCCCGCTGTCGGCCGCTTGCCGCACGGCCGATGGGAACGTCTGTCTCGGGCGACAACGCGTGTCGCCCCCTTGCATCGACGATAACCAGGGGAAATTTTTGGCAAGCGCTCCCCGATGGCGAAATCGCGACGAAAACCATGTTTCGATCACCTATCGCAGTATCGTCCGGCAGAGGATTGGCCGAACGAAAAACAAGCAAGCATTCCCACTCAGACCCGTCTGATTTTCGACACAGACGCCGCTCGACACACCCGCGGAGTGGTGTCGGGACTGTTGCAACGGTGGAGTGCAGCAGGCGCAGGGCCGAACAACGACTTGGTTGCGTTGACCGCATCGACCACCGCCTTGGCGTTGACGATTTCCGCGACGCGTGGCCATCGCCTCGCCTTTCACGCCCGGCGGCGCGCGCGATGTCCGCGCGCCGCCGAACGTCTTCGTGCAACGGAAACTTACTGCCCGTTCTTAGCCGCGTTGACCGCCGCGTTCGCATCGACGATGCCGGCGCCGATCGGCTTGTCGGGCTTGGACGGGAACGCACGCGCGGTGCGCTTGAGCAGGGCGCGCATCTGCTCCTGGGTCAGCGGCGTCGGCGCCACCGACTGCACCAGCGCGGCGACGCCGGCGACGTGCGGCGAAGCCATCGAGGTGCCGCTCATGGTCTTGTAGGTTTCCGTAGACGGTCCCTGGCTGCCACTGTTGATGGTCGACATGATGTCCGAGCCCGGCGCGGCGATATCGGTCCCGGCGCCGTAATTGGAGAAGCTCGAACGCGCGCCGCTTGAGGTGATCGAGGCCACCGAAATGACCGTGCCGCAGTTGGTATTGGTATAGCCCACCACCTGGCCGTCGGCATTCTTGGCGGTAAGCGAATCGGCTTTGCTATTGCCGGCCGCGACCACCACGATGCTGCCGCGCGCGACCGCTCCGGCCAGCGCATCCTTGTAGATCTGCGGACATGCGACCGGGGCTTTACTGCCCAGGCTCATGTTGATCACATCGGCCGGGTTGGGATTGGCCGGGACGCCGGGCACGCTGCCGCCGGACGCCCAGGTGATCGCATCGGCGATATCGGAGCTATAGCCGCCGCACCTGCCCAGCACGCGCACCGGCACGATCTTGGCGGCGGGCGCGGTGCCGGCCACGCCCTTGGCGTTGTTGGTCAACGCCGCGACGGTGCCGCTGACATGAGTGCCATGCCAAGTCGAAGAACCGTAGCCGCAGTACTTGTTCACCGCGGCGTTGGAAAAGTACTCGCTGATGCTGATCCCGTCGCCCGGATCGGCCGGATTGGCGTCGCGCCCGTTGCCATCGTTGGCGATGTAGTAGGGGCTCGGCAAGCCATCGGCCGGATTATCACCGCTGATCATGTCGTAACCGGCGATCACATTGGCGTTGAGGTCGCTGTGATTGACGATGCCGGTATCGATCACCGCCACCACCGCGCCCTCGCCCTTGGTCACGTCCCAGGCCTGGGTGGCGCGGATGCCGCCGGCGCCGGTGCCGAAACCGTACTGATCCTTGAACTGGGTATCGTTGGGAGTGAAATACGGCACCATGCGGATGTCGTTGCTCACCGCCAGCACATTCGGATCGGCGGCGATCTGGCGCATCAGCGTGACCGCTTCGACGCGGCTCAGCGGGCGATTGCTGAGCACCACGTCGGCGCCGCCGGAGGTGCGGCGCAGGCGCTTGAGTTGCACCGCGTGCTTGCCTCCGCCGAGGCGGTTGCTGGTCGCGCTCGCGGCCGCGCCGATCGCCTGGTTGAAGCTGCCGCTGTCGCGGCGCGGCGCGGTGCCGGGCTTGTAGGTCACCAGCAGGCGGCCGAAGCTCTGGCTGCCATCGGCGTCGAGGCTGCGCAGATCGGCGCGATCGGCGGCGGATGCGGAACCTGCGCCGAGCGCGAGCATCGTGGCGACGGCGAGTGCATTGAACGTATTGGAACGGGTGGACATCGGTGGTAACCCCTGAGTGTCATGAGTCGCGACAGCGACGAAGGAGCGGATGCGCGCGACTGTCAACGCAAGCCCGCTCTTGGACGATGCATGGTCACCACGTTTGCCGGTGGCCCTGCAACACCAAAGCTAATCCGTGCACCGATCCGATACAGACGTATCGATATCGCCGCGCACCGGCCAAATGCTAAACAGATCACGCATCGCCGGAATTAGGACAAGTCCTAATTTCATCCGCGCCGGAGCGTCGGCGGCGATCTCGATCGGCGCCGATCGTCAGCGTCCGCATCGGCGCCAAGACCGACCGACACGCATGGGCAAGCTGCCCGCGGACACGAAGGCAGCGATGCTCTCGACGCCGATCGCCATCGCGGCATCGGCTCGGGCCGCTTTCCCGCGATGCGCGAAAAAAAAACGCGACTTCGATCGCAGGCATTGCCCGGACCCAACCGACGGCGGGCGTTTTGCGCTCGGGCCATACCGGAATTCATACGAACCACCTGCGAACGCGAGGCCGTGCGCACCCAAAAAAAAACGACGGCCGGATCCTGCATCCGGCCGTCGCCCTGCCCATCGCGCTCGGCGACGCGCGATACCCGCGCGCGCCGCCGAACGCTTTCACCACGACTTACTTCACCGCCGCGGCAACCGCCGCCGCCGCATCGACGAGGCCGGCGCCGCAACCCTTCGAGCACTTGCTGAGCGGGATCGGCCGCGCGCTGCTCTTCAGGATCTGCTCGACCTGCGCCGGAGTCTTCGTCGGCGCGGCCGAGAGGATCAACGCCGCGACGCCGGCCACATGCGGCGTGGCCACCGAGGTGCCAACTCTCGACTTGATGCCGTTGTAGGCATCCGTGGAGGGCACGCCTGCGGCGGAGAGGCCCTGCTCGCCGCCCGGCGCGGTGACGTCGACGGTCGCGCCCGCCGCAGAGTAGGACGCGAGCGAACCGCTCTTGTTGCTGGCGGCGACCGAAATCACGTTGTTGCAGCCAGCGGGCGTGACCGTCGCGACATCTTCGTTGTTGTTACCTCCTGCAGCAACGACAACAGCCCCGTTCGCCACCGCGGCGTTGATCGCGGACACCCACCCCGGGGAATCGTTGCATAGGGCCTTCAATGGGGCGCCGAGCGACAGATTGATGACCTTGGCCGGATTGGCGTTGGCCGGCACGCCCGCGACACTGCCGCCGGAGGCCCAGACGATCGCATCGAAAATGTCGGACTCCGTACCGGCTTTTTGCTTACCCAGCACGCGAATCGGCAAAATTTTTGCGCCGTAGGCCACGCCCGCCACGCCGGTACCGTTGTTGGTCAACGCGCCGACGATACCGGCGACATGGGTACCATGCCCAATCTTCGCCGAATCGTCCGGATTGGCGTCGCGGCCATCGCCATCCTCGGGGGCGCCACAACCTAGAGACATGCCCATCGTGCTGCAGTCGGCATCGGGCAGGCCGGTAACTGAGCTGATGAAGTCGTACCCCGGCAAGACGTTGGCGTTGAGGTCGGTATGCGAGTAGATGCCGCTGTCGATCACCGCGACCACCACGCCGCTGCCGTTGCTGGTGTTCCAGGCGGTGGGCGCCTGCAGACCGGCCGCAGTGTCCGCCAGGTTCCATTGCGAGGAAAATTTGCTGTCGTTCGGGATTTCCAAGCCCCGCAAGACGCCGTCGCGCTGGACGAATTCGACGTTCGGGTCGGCGGCGATCTGGCGCATCAGCGCCGCGGCATCGGCGCGATTGAGCGGCACATCGGTGGCGACCACCCGTCCGCCCTGCAGGATCATCTGGCGCAACGCCCGCAGGCCCGGCTTGCCGCCTTTGCCCGACGACAAGGCCGTGCGCGAAGCGGCCGAGTCGAGCGAGGCCCTCATCGCGGCCGGGCTGGACGCGGGCGCACTGCCGCTGCGGTATTTGACGATGAACTGGTTATTGCCCTCGGCGTTGAGACTGTCGAGATACGCATGACCGGCGAACGCCGGTGCGGACAGGCCGGCCAGCGCGATAGTGGCGGCGGCGGACAGCGTGTTGAAGCGCTTGGTGCGTGTGGACATCGGTGGAGCCCCCTGGGTGTCATAGGCCGCGATAGCGGTGGCGGAGCGGATGCGACCGTGCGAAACATTCCGCACGGCAACGATCCGGGTACGGTGCCGGCCACGATGGCGACGGTGGCTCGACGCTGTCACGCTGGCGCGACCGAAGACCCAATCACGATGTGATCGATGTCGCGACGCGTTGACCAAGTGATAACCCGATCGCCCATCATTTGGATTAGGACAAGTCCTAAATCATGGATGCCGATCGCCCCGGCGATGCGTGCCGATCCGCTGCCCGTTCGCGCCGGACATCCGCTCATCGCATCGAGGTCATGCAAACGGATCTGCGGACTCCGGGCTCGGCCGGGGCCCGGGTCCGTCCTCCAACACCACGCTGGAAACCATGCTTGATGGGTGCCGTCTCGCCGCCTTCGCCGCGGCCATCGCACCATCGCGACCGATGCGACGACGGGTTCCCCGGACTTCCAGCCGCAGCCGCAAGTCCGGGCCCGTCTCCCCATCAGAGTTTTCGCGGCCTCGCGCGCGGCGATTCGATCAATACCAATCGCTTCGGTCCGGCCTCGCCGCAACCTATGCCTTGTGGTTGGGCAGCACGTATTCGATTTGCGGATCATTGGCCAGACACCGCATCAGGGCCAGCGCTTCGGCGCGATCGAGCGGGCGATCGGCGCGGATCAGATCGGCGCCGGTTGCGAGACGGCGCACGCGGCGCAGACCGGCGGCCTGGACGAAGCCGGCTTCGGCATCCTGCAAGGCGCGGTGCAGGCGGTCGATGTCGCGGCGCGCGTGGCGGCCGCCGCGGTACTTCACGATGAACTCTTGCATGGTCTGGCCGCGCGAAGCCGCCGCATCGTCCACGCCCGCGCGGGGTATCGCGACCGTATCGCCGCCGCTCAGTGCGGCGGCGGCGATCGTGGAGATCGCCGCGGACAACACAGGCCCGCGGGAACAAGGCGATGAACGGACCGGCATGGTTTCGATTCCGGAAGCGGCCGCGTCGGCGGCGATGCACTCCGCGCCTCGGCGCTGGAAGTGTGCTGCGGATGGAAATCCTGGCTGCCACCCTCGGAATTCAAGTTACCCAGCGCGTCGCGGCGGAACCATCAGACGCGTCTGAAAGCACGTTAATAGCGCCGGATATCGGCATGTCCGGGATCGATTTCGTTTACCGATATGCGCCGCGCACCGGTTGCGAAGCCGCGAGTACGGCTGCCTTGGCTCAATGCCAGGCGGGAAAAAAAGCGACCGACTCGATGCACCCTTTGGCCTTGAACGAACCAAAATGGAATCGATGTGCAAACACACAAGAAACTTCTCGGCGATCGCATTTGGCTCGCCGGCCCGACGACCGCGCGGTGGTTACCCGGAATACGACAGGCCGAGTGGGCCGACCTGCTCAGCGCGATTTGACGAGCACGTACTCGCTTCGCTGCTTGCCACCGTTCTCCAGCTTTGCGCATAGGCGGCCGCCGCACAAAGTCACGTCTGCCTGGTTGTAGGCTTTCAGCAGATCGGCGGAAATCTGATTCCTGCGAATCTCGTCGTAGTAGTGCTTCGACAGCCAGGCGCCGCCTGACAAGAGCAGCACCAGGCTGCCCAGCGTGATGCCGGCGACCTTCCATACCAGTTGCTTGTGCAATCGCTCCATGCGCTGAAGCTGCATCGCCAGCGCCTGCGATCCGCTTTGCAGTAATCCGCCCGCTTCGTGCAGCCGCTGTTCGTAGGCGGCAACCGGCTGTTCGATCCCGTCCCGAACGCTGCCCATCACTTCGCCGGGGATACGCCGCATCTGCTCGTCCGCCGATTGCCGCACCATGCCGGGGACTTGCTGCGTGAGTTGCCGCAGTTCCCGGTCGGTCTGCTCGCAGCGTCGGTCGAACTGCTCCACCAGGGCGGCGATCTTGCTGACCAAAATCGTGGCGGCTTCCTCATTCATATCTCCCCCAGTTCCGTACCGTTCTCCAAGCCTGTCAGCGATGCATCCGCATGACCGGCGCTTCCATGTGTTGAGCGCGCTGCTGATCCATCTGTTGCTGCGCGGCCAATTGTTCCTGTCTGTCCACCGTGGCGACCGCTTCGGCGCGTATCTGCCGGCCCGGCGGCAGGTCGGCCAAGGTCTGGGTCATCTTGCGGAAGGCGGCATCGTCGCCCGACTGCGCCGCAGCCAGCATCCGATCCAGATATGCGCAGAAGTCTTTCGTGGGCGAAAGCTCCTGCTGCGCGTTGGGCGCGCGAGCAGGGACACCATCGTTCGGCTCATGGCCATCCCTGGATTTTCCGGGAGACAAACCCGGAGCCGCGGGGACATGCTGATGGCTGTTCTGAGTCCCGGGCGGCGTATTGGTATGGTCGAAATGATGCAGGGCCGGCGGCGATTGGCTTGTGTCGTAGTAGGACTGCGGCGTGCCGGGGTTGGTGGTGAGCGTAATGCCGTTGCGCTCCATCAGATCCTCGCGCAACCCAAGCCGTCCCATGTCGATCTGCATCTGCGGCGCCACGCCGTTGACCGGGTGCGCATGGGCGCGTTCGCTGGTGATGATGTTGGTTATCGCATTCGCGCCGTAGTAGTTGGGGTAGTCGGAGTCGCCGTGATGGCCGATGCCGGTGGTTTGGTGGCGTGTGAATCCCGGGGTGCCTACCGGCGGCTTATTGAAGTAGTTCTGACCCATCTTCGCCACGTTCGCGGGGGTCATCGATAGGGTGGCGTCGGGATTGAAGGTCAGTCCGGGGCGGGCTTGAGCTTGGCCAGTCGCTGAATTTTTTTCGACAAAATCCAAAACTCGCAAAGTCCGATCCTGCTGGTTGGGGTTGATAGCCAGCGCCCTCATTTCAGTGAGATTCGCGGCGGGATTGCTCTGTTGCTCGCGACTTAGAAGAGCGTTCCAACCGGCGATCTGCGCCTTGGCCTCATCCTCTCGCCCCGCCTGAATCACACTGCCGATGGGTGCGGTGTAGTCGTTGACCGGATTGTTGTCTCGCGCGATCTGCCTAGCTTGGTTATACGCATTGCTGGTGGCGATTTTCTTGTCGGTAGCATTGAAGCCGTGCTGGATTTCATGCCCCAATACGAAGGTGAGGTCTGCCGAACCGAAGCTGGCGGGTGGCACGGCCAGGCTGCTCGGCGGCAGGCTCATGGTGTGGTTCGTTGAGTTGTAGGTACCGCCTGCCACCGTGCCGCTGAGCGAGGCGAAGTGCTGCAAGGGCGCGGCTTGCCCATGCCCCGGCGGCGTGACGGCCCGCTTTATTTCGGCGGCCAGCACGGGCGATCCGTTGATGGTGGATTGCAGGTTGGTCACCATGTCCTGCGTCACCGGCCGGGTGGCGTTGGCGGCATCCACGTAACTGGTGTGGGCGAAGCGCACGGACATGTCTTGCACGCGCAGTGCGGCGGTGAGGTCCGCGCTAGCCGCAGTTCCTGTCGGCTGGAAGCTGGTGGCGGGCAGCGTGACCACGCCTGAGGCCATGTCGTAGGTGCCCACCAGATTCGCAGCCGCGCCAACCTGCGACAACGAAAAGCCCTTGAGTTGGCCACTGGCCGCATCTTGGTTCAGGTGTTGTAGTAGGCTGGCATTCTGAGTGATGGCCGCACGTAGTTGCGCTTCCTGATCAGGCGTGATGCCAGATTGCGCGGCAAATTGGGCGATGGCAGCCTGAAGTTGAGCATTGGGGTTGGCCATGGTTTAGCCCCCTCCGCCCACGCTGATGGATTCCACACAGGCATGATGTAGCTTGTCGTCCGGTGCATTGGCTTCGCGACGCTCGCGAATCATTACTCCGATGTTGCCACGAGAGAAAAAGTAACCAGGCAGCCGGAAGAATCGGCGTTCCTCCAATGTGCCGTCTGCATTCATAGGAGGCATTGGAGAATCGTATTGCGCCAAGTCTTCGCGCTTCACGAACCCCATCTTCTTCAGCTCCGTCACATAGGCCTTGAAGTCCATTCCGCATACCGGCGCCATATCGGCCAGGCCATTCTCGCGCTCTTCATCCTGCGCTTGGTTGATGAAGTTATATACGGCATGCCTTCTCTCTGGAACTTTTGGATTGTCGTAGTAAGACAGGCCGTAGTACCAGCCCGATTCCGGCAAATGAATTGTAAAAAAACCCCCATGAGTCTCTGGCGATGGGGTCAGGCGCAATCGCATCACCTCTTGCAAGCGCTCGACTGACAGTTCATCAAACGACTTCAGACCGTCGATCAACTTCAAGAACCGCCGCCCCACTTCCTCCGGCGTCAATTCCGGGAATTCTTCC
>NZ_JBFRDR010000037.1:0-28087 GCF_052113885.1 Lysobacter sp. TAB13
GCCGGATCGATCACTTGCACCGGAGCGCCGGACTGGCTGACGAAGCGGGTACGCAGGTTTTCGTGGCGGGCGACGATTCTGTTCAGGCTGTTCTGCAGCGCCGCCCGGTCGAGTTCGCCGCTCAGTTGCAAGGCCACCGGCATGTGATAGGCCGCACCGGCCGAGTGATCCAGCTGATCCAGGAACCACAGGCGTTGCTGCGCCCACGACAACGGCAAATCGGTATTGCGGTCTGCGATCGTGATCGGCGGCAGGGATGCACTCTGCGCACCCTGCACGCTCGCGGCCAACGCGGCCGGGGTGGGACGCGAGAATAAGTCGCGCAGCGGAATCTCCAGACCCAGCGATTGGCGCAGGCGCGAAGCCACCTGCACGGCCAACAAGGAATGCCCGCCGAGTTCGAAGAAATGGTCGTTTCGGCCGACTCGTTCGATGCTTAGCAGGTCCTGCCAGATGTCGGCGATGGCGGTTTCGATTTCGCCTTGCGGGGCTTCGTATTCGCGGCTCAGCACCGCGGCTTGATCCGGCGCCGGAAGGGCCTTGCGGTCCAGCTTTCCGTTCGGGGTCAGCGGCAATGCGTCCAGCGCGACGAAGGCGCTTGGGACCATGTACTCGGCCAGGTCTTTAGACAGCGCCTCGCGCAGCGCGGCTACCGACAGTTCAATACCCGGTTCCATCACCGCGTAGGTCACCAGGCGCTTATCGCCTTCGACGTCTTCGCGTGCGATCACCACCGCTTCGCGCACGCCTTCGCAGGCCACAAGACGCGCTTCGATCTCACCCAGTTCGATTCGGAACCCGCGAATCTTCACCTGGAAGTCGTTTCGCCCCAGGTACTCGATCGTGCCGTCCGACAGCCAACGACCCAGGTCGCCGGTTTTGTACATCCGCGCCTGCGGATCGGCACTGAACGGATCGCGCACGAACCGCTCCGCTGTCAGCTCAGGGCGATTCCAATAGCCACGCGCCACCTGCACGCCGCCCAGATGCAACTCACCCACGACGCCGACAGGCACTGGTTCACCGCGCGCATCCAGCACATACACCGGCGTGTTCGCGATTGGCCGGCCGATGACCGGACCACCCGTCGCTTCGCGGATACTGCCGATCGTCGCATCCACCGTGCACTCGGTCGGGCCGTACATGTTGTGGAAGTGGATGCGCTTCGAATTCCGCAGTTGATCCCACAGCTTCGGGCCGATGGGCTCGCCGCCCAGCAACACGCTGACCGGGCGATGCCCCTCCCCTTCCAACAGCCCTGCGGCCAACAAGCCTTCCAATTGCGAAGGCGTGCTGTCCAGCGCGTCGATCTTCTGCGCTTCGATGAAGTCCAACATCGCCGGGCCGATCGCGCGGATCGACTGCGGAATCGGTAGCACGCAGTGGCCCGACAGCAGTTGCAACAAGCCCTTCAGCGACATGTCGAACGCGTAAGCCGCGTTCAAGCCGATCCGCGAACCCGGGGCCACTTCGCGATGCGTGGTCGCCTGCATCGCCCGCCAGAAGTTCACCGGCGAACGATGCTCGATCATCACGCCCTTGGGCTGACCGGTCGAACCCGACGTATAGATCATGTAGGCCAGGTGGCTCGAGTTCAGCGCCACCGAAGGCGCCTGCTCCGACTCCTGCGCCAGCGCCGCATCTTCCAGCTCGACCACCGGCACCGACAGCGACAGCGAACCCAGCAACGATCGCACCTGAGCCTGCGTCACCAATGCCATCGGCTCGCTGTCGGCCAGCATGTAGCTCAAGCGATCCAGCGGATAGCTCGGGTCCAACGGAACGTAACCAGCCCCCGATTTCAGGATGCCGACCAGCCCGACCACCATCTCCACGCTGCGCTCGACGCAGATCGCCACTCGATCATCGGGTTTCACACCAAAACCGATCAGACGATGCGCGACCTGATTCGCCCGGCGGTCCAGCTCGGCATAACTCAGCGTCACATCTTCGTACGACACCGCTGGTGCATCCGGCGTCCGCGCGGCCTGGGCTTCGAACAGTTCCACCAGCGTCTGATCGTGCGGCTGCGCATCGACCGAATTGAACTCGCGCAGGACCGTCTCGCGCTCGGCTGCAGGCAGAATCGGCAGCGACTGCAGCGCGTGTGAACTTCCGTCCTCCAGCGCCGACAACAACGACGCCAACGCCTGCTCCATATACCGAACCAGTCGCTGCGGATCGATCCCCGCCACCGCCAGCGCGGTCAGGCCGAACGCCTCGCCCAGATCTTCCACCGACATCGTCAGCGGATAGTTGTTGCGCGTATCGCCGCCGATCAGACGCATGCCGCTCCAGGCCTGCATCGCCTGCGCACTGTCTTCCGGCGTCGCCGCATGGCCGTGACGGTAATTCAGCAGCGACGTGAACAGCGGCAGCGGCGCCTGCACGCCACTGCAACGCTGCGCCAGCGCCAGCGATGCCTGTTCGTGCTCCAGCAACTCGCTCAGCTGCGCATAGACCTGCGCAATCGATGCAGATGCGTCCTGCCCCAGCCCGATCCGGATCGGCAAGGTGTTCAGGAACATACCGACAACCTGATCGGCGCCTTCCGATCCTTGCAGACGGCCCGACAGCACCGTGCCGAATACGACGTCGTCCTCGCGGCCGCTGCACTGACCCAGCACCCGCGCCCAGGCGACGTGGAACAGCACCGCCGGGGTTACGCCGCGACGGCGCGATGCGTCGCGGATCGCGCGCGCCATCGCCATCGACAGCGGCAGGCGCGCTTCTTCGACCTGCTCGCCGTCGTTCTGAACGTTCAATATGCCGAACGGTGCGGTCGGCTCTTCCACCGTCGCCAGCTGGGCACGGAAAAAAGCCTCGTGCTCGTCGTCGGCCACCGTCTGCATCTGGGCGATGAAATGACGGTAGGCACGTGCCGGCGGCAGGGTTCCGCCGCTGAGCAGGGTCTGGATCTCCGACAGAATCAGGTCCATCGCCACGTGGTCGCAGACCAAGTGGTGGCGCAGCAAGGCCAGCAGCCATTCGCCGCTGGTGACGTCTTGCGCGATGTACCCGCGCAGGACCGGCGCCTGGCTCAAGTCCAGACGCATGCGACGCGGATCGGTTCGCTCCAGCAACTGCGGCAATGCTTCTTTCCGCGGATCGACCGCGATCGATTCGATGGGCAGCGGTGCTTCGCGGTGCACCACTTGCACCGGCCGCGGCAGGCCCTGCCAGCGCACCGAGCTGCGCAGGATGTCGTGACGCGCGATGACTTGTTGCAACGCGGTCAGGAACAGGTCGAGACGATCGTAGCTGTCGAACGCGACCACCGAGCGCATCAGATAAGCGTCGCCTTCGCGGTCCTGTTCCAACAGGTGATGGAACAGGATGCCTTCCTGCAACGGCGCCAGTGGGTAGATGTCCTGGATGTTGGCCACACCGCCGGGCACCGATTCGACGATGCCGTCGATCTCGTTCTGGTTCAGCGTGACCAGCGGCAGCAGGTCTGGGGTGAGGTGCGTCGTCTGCGCAGTGATCGGGTTCGCCGCCGCTTCGGCCGCGGCCGCAATCGGTTCGCCGGCCAGTTGTTCGGCCAGCGCTCGCAGCATTGGGGTGGTGAACACGGCCCGCACGTCAGTCGCGTAGCCGCGCTGACGCAGGCGTTCGATCAAGCCGATCACCAACAAGGAGTGACCGCCCAGCTCGAAGAAGTGGTCGTTGCGGCCGACCCGGTCCAGCCCCAGCAGGTCTTGCCAGACTTCAGCGATGGCGATTTCGATGTCGCCTTGCGGGGCTTCAAAGGCCCGGCTCAGGACAGCGCCATGATCCGGTGCAGGCAAAGCTTTGCGGTCCAGCTTGCCGTTCGGGGTCTGCGGCAGTGAGTCCAGCGCGACGAAGGCGCTTGGGACCATGTACTCGGCCAAGTCCTTCGACAGCGCGTCGCGCAAGGAAGCTACCGACAACTCGACGCCGGGCTCCATGACCGCGTAGGCGACCAGGCGCTTGTCGCCCTCGACGTCTTCGCGTGCGATCACCACCGCTTCGCGCACGCCGGCGCAGGCGACCAATCGGGCTTCGATCTCGCCCAGTTCGATTCGGAACCCGCGAATCTTCACCTGGAAGTCGTTGCGGCCCAGGTACTCGATCGTGCCGTCCGACAGCCAGCGGCCGAGGTCGCCGGTCTTGTACATCCGCGCTTGCGGGTCGGCACTGAACGGATCGCGCACGAACCGCTCGGCCGTCAGCTCAGGGCGATTCCAATAACCCCGCGCCACCTGCACGCCGCCCAGATGCAACTCGCCCACGACGCCGACAGGCACTGGTTCGCCGCGCGCATCCAGCACATACACCGGCGTGTTCGCGATCGGCCGGCCGATGACCGGCCCGCCCGTCGCTTCGCGGATGCTGCCGATGGTCGCATCCACCGTGCACTCGGTCGGACCATACATGTTGTGGAAGTGGATTCGCTTGGAATCTCGCAGCTGCGCCCACAGCTTCGGGCCAATGGGCTCGCCGCCCAGCAACACGCTGACGGGACGATAGCCCTCGCCTTCCAACAGGCCCGCGGCCAACAAACCATCCAATTGCGACGGCGTGCTGTCCAGCGCGTCGATCTTCTGCGCTTCGATGAAGTCCAACATCGCCGGGCCGCTTGCGCGGATCGCCTGCGGGATCGGCAGCACGCAATGGCCCGACAGCAGCTGCAGCAATCCTTTCAGCGACATATCGAACGCGTAAGCCGCATTCAGGCCGATCCGCGAACCCGGGGCCACTTCGCGATGCGTGGTCGCCTGCATCGCCCGCCAGAAGTTCACCGGCGAACGGTGCTCGATCATCACGCCCTTGGGCAGGCCGGTCGAACCGGACGTGTAGATCATGTAGGCCAGGTGGGCCGAGTTCAGAGCAACCGAAGGCGCTTGCTCCGGTTCCTGCGCCAACGTCGCGTCTTCCAGCTCGACCACCGGAACCGACAGCGAACCCAACAACGGCCGCATCGACGCCTGCGTCACCAAGGCCATCGGCTCGCTATCGGTCAGCATGTAACTCAAGCGATCCAGCGGATAGCTCGGGTCCAGCGGTACGTAACCAGCCCCTGATTTCAGGATACCGACCAGCCCAACCACCATCTCCACGCTTCGCTCAACGCAGATCGCCACCCGATCATCGGGCTTCACGCCCAAACCGATCAGACGATGTGCGACCTGATTAGCGCGCCGGTCCAGCTCGGCATAACTCAGCGTCACACCTTCGTACGATACCGCCGGCGCATCCGGAGTCCGCGCAACCTGCGCGGCGAACAGTTCCACCAGCGTCTGATCATGCGCGTCCGAACGAACAGCATTGAAATCGACCAGCACACGCCGACGCTCTTCCGCCGATATCAACGGCAACCCGCTGAGCGCCTGCCCCTCGTCCTTGCACATCGCGCCCAGCAGATTGAACCACTGCCCCACCATGCGCTCGACGGTATCGCGGTCGAACAGATCGCTGGCGTATTCCAACTCACCCGCAAGCTCCTCACCGGCGTCGCTGAGCAACAGTCGCAGGTCGAAGTGCGCGGTGCGATGGTCGGGGTCGATCTGACTCAACTCCAGCCCGGGCAGCGACAGACTGGCGCCCCGCGGAGTGTTGTCCAAGGTCAGCATGACCTGGAACAACGGGCTGTAGCTCATGCTGCGTTCCGGCTGCAAGGCTTCGACTACTTGATCGAAAGGCAGTTCCTGATGCGCGTACGCCGACAGCGCCGTGCGCTTGATCTGTTCGACCAACTGCGCCGCGCTC
The DNA here is from genome assembly GCF_052113885.1 of Lysobacter sp. TAB13. NCBI lineage: Bacteria > Pseudomonadati > Pseudomonadota > Gammaproteobacteria > Lysobacterales > Lysobacteraceae > Lysobacter > Lysobacter sp. TAB13. The sequence continues at coordinate 5,731 of NZ_JBFRDR010000037.1, forward strand.
GGATCGTCTTCTAGCCTGATCCGCAACGCCAGCGTGTTGACGAAGCAACCGACCAACGCCTCGACCTGCGACGGCTGTCGATTCGCCACCGGACTGCCCACCACCAGATCGGCTTGCCCGCTCAGTCGCGACAGCAATGCCGACCAGCCGGTCAGCAAGGTCATATACATCGTCGCGCTATGGCGCTGGGAGAAGGATCGCAACGCCTCGGTCAGCGCGTCGGGCAGACGCACCGGCACGCGGTCGCCGAGATAGCTCTGCGAAGGCGGCCGGGGGCGATCGCTGGGCAGCTCCAGCAGCGCCGGCGCGCCCTGCAAGTGATTGCGCCAGAACTCGATGCGCTTGCTCAGCTCATCGCCGTGCAGCCATTGACGCTGCCACGCCGCATAGTCGGCGTATTGGATCGGCAACGGCGGTAGCGGATCGGGGCGGCCTTGATGAAACGCGCTATAGAGCTCGCTGAACTCGCCGATCAGCACGCCGATCGACCAACCGTCGGAGACGATGTGATGCTGGGTCACCAGCAGCACATGCTCGCGCTCGGCGAGCTTCAACAATCGGCCGCGAATCAATGGGCCGTTGGCGAGGTCGAACGGCTTACTCGCTTCCTCGGCGCCGATCGCTTCGACCTGCGCCTGGTGCTGATCTGCTTCGATCGAACTCAGATCGTGATGGGTCAGCGGCAAGCCGACGCCTTCCCCGCGAATCTCCAGCCTGGCCGACTCGCCCGACTTGACGAACACCGTGCGCAGGTTCTCGTGCCGCGCGACGATACGATCCATCGCGGCCTGAAGCGCGGCGACATCAATTGCGCCGCTCAACCGAAGCGCCACCGGCATGTGATACGCCGAGCCCGCGGCCTGATCGAACTGATTGAGGAACCACAGGCGCTGCTGCGACCACGACAGCGGAAGCTCTCCGTTGCGGTCGACTTTGGGAATCGAAGCGCCGCCGAGCTGCGCACTGGGCTTGGCCGACTTGGCCAGCCTGCGGCGCAGCAGCTCCAGTTTCATCAGTTCGATATCGGACGATGTTTCTTGAGACATGACATCCCTATCAGGTGATTCGTAAAAACGGAGGGGTGTTAACAGACTCGATCGCTGCTCAGCCGTCTTCTTCCTCTAGCAGGGCGCGCAATTCTTCTTCCGACAGGCCATCGAACTCGTCGGAATGCAGCGCCACGTCTTCCTGCGAGTAACGCTCGACAGAAGCGACCAGCACGGTTCGTGCCAACGCGGTGAGCTGCGGCGACTTGAACAGATCGGACAGCGGGATATCCACGTCTAGTCGTTGGCGCAGGCGCGAGGCGACTTGCACGGCTAACAGCGAATGTCCGCCGAGTTCGAAGAAGTGATCGTTTCGGCCGACTCGTTCGATACTCAGCAGGTCTTGCCAGATCTCGGCAATGGCGGCTTCGATCTCGCCTTGCGGGGCTTCGTACGCGCGGCTTAGCACTGCGCCTTGATCCGGTGCCGGAAGGGCCTTGCGGTCCAGCTTGCCGTTCGGGGTCAGCGGTAGCGACTCCAGCGCAACGAAGGCGCTCGGGATCATGTACTCGGCCAAGTCCTTCGACAGCGATTCGCGCAGCGCGGCGACCGACAGTTCGACGCCGGGCTCCATGACCGCGTAGGCCACCAGGCGCTTGTCGCCCTCGACGTCTTCGCGTGCGATCACCACCGCTTCGCGCACGCCGGCGCAGGCGACCAATCGGGCTTCGATCTCGCCCAGTTCGATTCGGAACCCACGGATCTTTACCTGGAAGTCGTTGCGGCCCAGGTACTCGATCGTGCCGTCGGCCAGCCAGCGACCCAGGTCGCCGGTCTTGTACATCCGCGCTTGCGGGTCGGCGCTGAACGGGTCGCGGACAAACCGCTCTGCCGTCAGTTCCGGACGATTCCAATAGCCGCGCGCCACCTGCACGCCGGCAATAAACAGTTCACCCGCGACACCCACCGGCACCGGCTCACCGCGCGCATCCAGCACATACATCTGCGTATTCGCTACCGGACGCCCGATCGGCACTGCGCGTCGCTGTGACGGCTCGGCGCAGTTCCAATACGTCACCTCGATCGCGGCCTCGGTCGGGCCATACAGGTTGTGCAGTTCTACCCCGGGCAACGCGGTAAATACTTGTTGCTGCAGGCTGTAAGGCAACGCTTCGCCGCTGCAGAACAGCTGTTTCAGGCCTTTGCAGCGATCAGCATCGGCTCGATCGACAAACACCTGCAGCATCGACGGCACGAAATGCGCCACCGTGATGCCGGCGCTTTCAATCAGATCGACCAGATAATCCGGGTCCTGATGGCCCAACGGCTTGGCCAACACCAAGGTCGCGCCCGACAGCAGCGGTTGGAAGAACTCCCACACCGACACGTCGAAGCCGAACGGCGTCTTCTGCAATACCCGGTCCGAAGCGTTCCACGGGAACTGCCGAAGCCCCCAGTCCAGACGATTCATTACCGCGTGATGCTCATTCATCACGCCCTTGGGCTGACCGGTCGAACCCGAGGTGTAGATCACGTAGGCCAGATGCAGCGGCGTCAGCCCGAGCGACTCAGGCTCGGGATCGTGTTCGTTCTGCTCAACCAACGACGCATCAGCGTCCAACGCGATACGCGGCAGCACAGCATCTTCCGGCAACAATGCGCGAGTAGCCGCATGCATTAACACCGCCGTCGGCGCGCAGTCTTCCAGCATGTAGGCCAGACGATCGCGCGGGTAGCTGGGGTCCAACGGCACGTAAGCGCCGCCGGCCTTCAGCGTGCCGAGCAGGCCGATCACCATCTCAAGGCTGCGCTCGACGCAGATGGCGACTCGTTCATCGGGCTTCACACCGAGTCCGATCAGCCGGTGCGCCAGACGATTGGCGCGCCGATTGAGTTCGCTATAACTCAGACGCTCACCTTCGAACTCCAGCGCGACCGCTTCCGGCGTGGCGCGAGCCTGAGCCTCGAACGCGCGATGGATCAGTTCGATACGACGCGGCGCGGCGGTCGCATTGAACGCCTCCACCACCCGCTCGCGCTCCCCGGCCGGCAGCCACGGCAGCGCATCGACCGTGGACGATTCCTCGGCCAAATGCTGCAGAAGCACGCTCAGGCTTGCGACATAGCGCTCGATCGTCGAGCGATCGAACAAATCGGTCGTATAGGACAGCTCACCGAAGATTTCATCGCCGTTGTCTTCGAGCGACAGTTCCAGGTCGAAGTGCGTGGTCTGCTGGCCGCTGTCGAGCTGCGACAGACTCAGGCCATGCAGTTGCAGGCCGCCGCCGTCGGGAGTGTTGTTCAAGCTCAGCAGCGCCTGGAACAACGGGCTGTGACTCATGCTGCGCACGGGCTGCGCGGCTTCGACTACCTGTTCGAACGGAAGGTCCTGATGCTCATAAGCGGCCAGCGTCGTCGCCTTCACCCGCGACAACAGATCCGCCACGCTCGGCGCGCCTTGCAAATCCACTCGCAGCGCCAAGGTATTGACGAAGAAGCCGATCAGCGGTTCGAGTTCGCTGCGCTGGCGGTTCGCGACCGGGCTGCCGACCACGACATCGGATTGACCGCTCAAGCGCGACAGCAGTACCGACCAGCCGGCCAACAAGGTCATGAAGACGGTCGTGCCGTGACGTTGCGACAAGCTGCGCAGTTGCGCGCTCAACTCGCTCGACAGACGGACCGGCACGCGGTCGCCCGCATAGCTTTGCACCGCCGGCCGCGGCCGGTCGGTCGGCAGTTCCAGCACCGCCGGCGCGCCGCGAAGTTGCTCGCGCCAGTACGTCGTTTGTTGCTGCAGCGTGTCGCTCTGCAACCAACCGCGTTGCCATGCAGCGTAGTCGGCGTACTGGACCGGCAGCGGCGGCAGCGGGTCGGGCTGACCCTGACGGAACGCGTCGTACAACGCGCTGACTTCCTTTACTAATACGCCGATCGACCAGCCGTCGGAGACGATGTGATGCTGGGTCACCAACAACACATGTTCGTGCTCGCTAAGACGCAGCAGGCGGCCTCGGATCAACGGGCCCTCGGCCAGATCGAACTGGGCGCGGGCCTCTTCTCGGCTTTGCGTGGCTACAGCGGCGGCTTTCGCATCGACGGCGAGACCGGTCAAATCTTGATCGACCAGAACGAAGCCGGTATCGGCCGAATCGATGACTTGGACCGGGGCGCCGGACTGACTGACAAAGCGGGTTCGCAGATTTTCGTGGCGCGCGATGATGCGATCCAGGCTCTTCTGCAGCGCCGGGCGATCCAACTCACCGCTCAGTCGCAAGGCCACCGGCATGTGATACGCCGCGCCGGCCGAGTGGTCGAGCTGATCCAGAAACCACAAGCGTTGCTGCGCCCACGACAGCGGCAGCGCGGCATGCCGGTCAGCCAGCGCGATGGGCGGTAGCGATGCGCTTTGCGCGCCCCGCAGGCTCGCCGCAAGCATTGCCGGCGTCGGACGCGAGAACAGATCCCGCAGCGGAATGTCCAGTCGCAGCGACTGCCGCAGGCGCGAGGCGACCTGCGCCGCCAGCAAAGAATGTCCGCCGAGTTCGAAGAAGTGATCGTGGCGGCCGACCCGCTCAAGGCCCAGCAGATCTTGCCAGACCGCGGCGATGGCGCTTTCGATTTCGCCTTGCGGCGCTTCGTATTCGCGGCTCAGCACCGCTGCTCGATCCGGCGCGGGCAACGCCTTGCGATCCAGCTTTCCGTTCGGCGTCAACGGCAGCGATTCCAGCGCCACGAAGGCGCTCGGAATCATGTACTCGGCCAAGTCCTTCGACAGCGATTCGCGCAGCGACGCCACCGACCACTCGGCGCCGGCTTCCATCACCGCATAGGCCACCAGACGCTTATCGCCCTCGGCGTCTTCGCGCGCGATCACCGCCGCTTCGCGCACACCGTCGCAGGCAGCCAGCCGGGCTTCGATTTCGCCCAACTCGACGCGGAAGCCACGGATCTTCACCTGGAAATCGTTACGCCCCAGGTACTCGATCGTCCCGTCGGCCAACCACCGCCCCAGGTCGCCGGTCTTGTACATCCGCGCCAGCGGATCGGCGCTGAACGGATCGCGCACGAACCGCTCCGCTGTCAGTTCCGGACGATTCCAGTACCCGCGCGTAACCTGCACGCCGGCAATGAACAACTCACCGGCGACGCCAACGGGCACCGGCTCGCCGCGCGCATCCAGCACATATATGCGGGTATTCGCCACCGGGCCGCCGATCGGAACCTCGCGATCCAAACGCGCCGTCGTCCTGTCGAGCCGTACGGCAGTGGCATAGACCGTGGTCTCGGTCGGTCCGTAAGTGTTGAGCACGGGGCATGGCGTCGCCGTCAGCCACGCATCGAGGAAGCGTCGCTCCACCTTCTCGCCGCCGACCACGACCAGACGCAACGATGGCGCCTGCTCCACGGCACCGTCGCGCAATTGCATCGCCCAGCGATGCCAGAACGCGGTCGGCACATCGACGATTCCGACATCGTGCCTGCGCAGGAAGCCGACGAAGTCCGCATCCGGCGCGATCAGATCGTCCGGGCGCAACACTACAGTCGCACCGGCCGACAGCGCGGGAAATATCTCGACCACGGAACTGTCGAACGAGTACGAAGCGAACTGCAGCATGCGTTCGCCTGGCCCGAGGCCGCAGTTGCGCACATGCGTCGCCATCTGCGCGGTCAGACTGAGGTGCTCGACCACCACGCCTTTCGGCCGGCCGGTCGAACCGGAGGTGTAGATAAGGTAAGCCGCGTCGTTCCCGCTCAGTCCGGCCGGGCGCGGATTGTGATCGTCGCCGTCCGCTGCGATGCCCGCGTCGTCCAGCCACAAAACATTCGTCGCATCCGGATCGGGCAGACGATCGCGCAACGACAACGTGCTCAGCACTCGCTGCGGCGCGCTGTCCTGAAGCATGTGGCTCAGGCGTTCGGGCGGATAAGCCGGGTCCATGGGCACGTAAGCCGCACCGGCCTTCAGAGTTCCCAGCAGCGCGGCGATCAACGACGGCCCGCGCTCCAGGAAAATCCCCACCCGATCGCCGACGCCCACGCCCGCGGCGATCAGCCGATGCGCGATGCGGTTGGCGTCCCGATTCAAGTCCGCGTAGGAAATCGTTCGATCGCCGCACACCAACGCGGGTTGCTGCGCAAGTGCGGCGGCCTGCGCCTCGAAGGCCCGATGCGCCAGCGGCTCGGCCGGCAACGGCGCCTGGGTCGCGTTGAAATCGTGCAGCAGCTGGTGGCGCTGCGCCTGGTCGAGCAAGTCGAGCTCGGCGACCCGTTGGCCGTCATCGGCGGCCAGGCTCTCCAGCAGGCGCAGCCAGCAACCCGCCAGACGTTCGACCGTGGCGCGATCGAACAGCGCCGGGTCGAACCTGAAATCGCATCGCAGCCCTTGTTCCAGCTCGATCGCTTCCAGCACCAGCGGCAGCGACTCGCCGCCGCTGCGGCCCGCCGGATACGCGCTTAGCGCCGCGCCGCCCCATGCGATGCCTTCGCCCGCGCCCTGTTCACTCCACAAGCCGCGCAGACCGGCGCCGTGGCGCGCGTGCTGGAACACGAACATGGTCTGGAACAGGGAAATCTCCGCGCCGCCGCGGCTGGCGCGCAGATCTTCGACCACGCACTGATACGGGTAGTCCTGATAACGCACCGCTTTCAGCGCTGAATTTCGGGTTTCGCGCAACACTTGCGCCACGCGTTTTTCCGCGGAAAAAATGGTCTTGATCACCACCGGATTGACGAAGTCGCCGACCACCCGATCCCACTGCGCCAGGCTGCGGCCCGGCATCGGCGAACCCACGGCGATCTCGTCCTGGCCGGTGATGCGATGCAGGAACATCTGATACGCCGCCAACAGGCAGGTGTACAAGGTCGAGGCGTGACGCCGCGCTAAGCCGCTGACAGCGTCGCTCAAGCCGGCGGGCACCGACACAGACACCACCTGGGTTCCCTGGCCCGAATCGGCGCACGCGCGATCGGTCGGAAGCTGCAGCAACGTTCCTTCATCGGCGATCGCCTGGCGCCAGTAATCCCTCTGCGTGGCTGCCTCATCGCCGCGCAGCCACTGCTCCTGCCAGCGCACGTAGTGCCCGTAATCGTGAACCGGCGCGGCCGGATCGAAACCGTCCGCATCGGCCAGCAGCGCGCCGAGTTCTTCCAGCAGCAGCCAATACGACCAGCCGTCCACCGCGATGTGATCGAAGGCAAGCATCAGCACCTGCTCGTCCGGACCACACGTGTACAAGCCAGCGCGAAACGGCGGCTCGCTGTCTAGCCGGTACGGCCGCGCGCCATCGCGTTCCACCTGCCGCGCCAGTTCGTCCTCGTCCCAGCCGCTGGCGTCGGCGCAGCGCAGTTCCACTTCGGCGGTATCGCAAAAATGCTGCTCGGCGATTCCATCGCTCTCGCGGATGCGCACGCGCAGCATCGCGTGGCGAATCGCCAAATGGCGTAAGGCCCTTTGCAGGGCGTCGCTGCTAAAGTGCCCGCGCACCCGAGCCGAGAACACATTGTTGTGATCGCTTTGACGCGCCGGCGCCATGCGGTACGTCAGCCAGCGGCCGCGCTGCGCCGCCGACAGCGGCAGCCACAGCTCCGCTTTTGCTTCCAGGTTCATCCTGAACGCCTCAGTTCGCCAATTTATGCCGTCGTCGCAGCGGATTCTTCGGCGCGCTCGCCGAACTGGCTATCGAGATATCCGGCCAACTCGCGGATATTCGGATAATCGAACAACCACTCCAGTTCGATCTCTACTCCAAGGTCGTCCTGCAAGGCGCGGGTCAACCGCAGCCCCATCAGCGAATCCACGCCCTGCTCGGCGAACGATTGTTCTACCGATATCTGCGCAGACTCGATCTGCATCACGTCCGCCATCGCATTCCTGAGCCACTGCTCGCGATTACTCATCCCTGCCCCCGTACTGTTCCAACACGCCTGCCGACGCGCGGGCGAACCTTCAAACTTCGACCGCGGGTTCCCATACGCCCGCGAGGTAATCCATCCGGCATTGCGCACGCCGGACCTTGCCGCTGGAGGTGCGCGGCAGACTGCCCGGCGCGATCAGCACCACTTCCGACAACGGCAAGCCGTATGCCGCGTTGACGCCGGCGCGCATCGCGCGCGCGACCTCATCCCACTCGGAACGACGGCGCAACCATTCGCGCTTGAGCTCGAACACGACCACCACCGATTCGCGTCCGCCGTCCTCGACCGAGAACGCCGCGCCGCCCGCCTGGCGCAACGCGCCGTGACTGCGCTCGCATTCGTGCTCGATGTCCTGCGGCGCGTACTTGCGCCCGCTGACGATGATCAGATCCTTCAGCCGTCCGGCGATGTACAGCTGACCGTCGCTGATGAAACCCAGATCGCCGGTGCGCAGATAAGCCTCGTCGCCGCCCTCGATACGGGCGCCGAAAATCCGCGCACTGAGTTCCGGCCGCCGCCAATAACCTCGCGCCACGCTGGCGCTGCTGACCCAGATCTCGCCGACCTCGCCAGCGCGCACGCGCAGCTGCGTGTCCGGATCCACGATTTCGAGCCGCACGTCCCCGCGCACATGGCCGCAGCCGACCACTCGCGCGCCCTCGCGTTGCGCGAGCCGCGGCGCCTGCCCGACCGACGTACCGGTGATGAACAGCGTCGACTCGGCCATGCCGTAGCACGGATAGAACGCGCCCGCGTCGAAACCGTAAGCGCCGTAGCGCTCGCCGAAGCGCTCGATCGTGCTGGCCTTGATCGGCTCAGCGCCGCAGAACGCCACCCGCCAACACGACAGATCGACGCCTTGCAGTTGCTCATCGCCGACCGAGGTGGCAGCCAGTTCGTACATGAAATTCGGACCGCCGCTGACGGTCACGCGGTACCTGGAAATGATCTGCAGCCAGCGCTCGGGGTACTGGACGAATTCCGCCGGCGACATGAATCCGGCCGAACAACCCGAGTACATCAGCTGCAGCACGCCGCCGACCAATCCCATGTCGTGAAACAGCGGCAACGCGGTAAAAAGCACCGAATCGGCGCTGATTTCCATCGCTTCCCGGATCGAGGCGCAGTTGTCGATCAGGTTGCCGTGGGTGACGATCACGCCCTTCGGATCGCCGGTCGATCCGGAGGTATATTGAAGGAATGCCGGCGCATCGGCGTCGGGCGAAACCGGGCGCCAAGGCTCGGCCGGGCTTGCGAACGCATCCGAGGGTTCGCGCAAGTCGATCTTGATCAGCGCCTCGCCGCTTTCGTGCAATTCCGCCTGCAGCAACTCGTCCGCATCGAACAGTAGCGCGCGCGCCTGCGCGTCGCCGACGATCAACTGCAACCGGCTTTGCAACACCTGCCGGCGCGGCGGCGCGGTCGGCACCGCGACCACGCCGGCGAGCAAACAGGCATAGAACGCTTCGACGAATGTCGCTTGCGATTTGCACACCAGCACCGCGCGCTCGCCGTGCAGACCCATCGCCTGCAGCCGCTGCGCCAACGCGGACGAACGCCGCCATAACTCGCCGAAGCTCAGGTCTTCCGGGATCAGCGAAGCGCCCTTGAAGAAGCGACATGCGATCCGATCGGGCTGCGAAAGCCCGCGCTCGTGCACGATATTGGGAAAAGTCGACATGCCGTCTTCCCGCTCCTTCCTTGGTTGTGCGGTCGCACCTGTCAAGCCCGCCCGCCGTATTCAGCTCGCGCTAAATGCGACGCAGGTCGCTACTCGTTCAGGCTTAGCCCCCAGATCGGCGCGCTCGAAATATCACGCGCAAAACTTGCTAACCGCTTCGGGGTAAGTTATCCATATGTCGCACAGAAAGAAAGCACGCATATACGGAAATGTGATTCATCGCATCGTTCATTGTTACGCGTTATCACACACACATAGAGCATCGGATCGCAGCGAGTTGTTGATGAACCGCGCAGATGTTGCATTCGGCGAAATTTGTATCACGCTACGATCACGAGCATAGCGCTTCGGAAACCATGCATCGTTGATGCGTGCCACAACGCCATCACAAATTTGCAGCGCAGGCAGGGATATGCCGCTACTACATCTCCTCGCCGTCGCAGTTACTGATACCACCGGCACGCGACCGGGTTGCGCAGGGGAGGCGCATCGCAACTCATGAGTTCATTCCACTTCGACATAAGTCGTCGCCTCGCGCGCGCGTGCGACGACGCATGGCCGTCGCTTCGGCGCTGATCCGAACGCAACCCGCGCGAACTTCGCCCACCTTTATTAATTGTCGTTACCCGACACCGGTCCGACCTCATGAGATTGCCGATGTATTTGCGCAGCCACCCACTGACCGCACGACTGATCGTGTTCGTGCTGTTGCCGCTGCTGGCGTGTGCGACGTGGATGTGGAGCAACGTCAGGAACAGCCTTCCGCCCGAGGGCGCGATCCAGATCACCGAAGGCGTCAGCGCGCCGGTCGCGCTGTCGCGCGATGAGCACGGCGTCGTGCACGTCAGCGCCGGCAATGACCGCGACGCGTTCTTCGCCGTCGGTTATGCGCAGGCGCAGGACCGCTTGTGGCAACTGGAGTTGCAGCGGCGCATGGCGCGCGGCCGGCTCAGCGAGGTGCTCGGCAAGGACAGCGTCGATGCCGACGTATTGTTCCGCACGCTGGGTCTTTACGAATCGGCGCGATCGGCCTGGCCGGCCTTGAGCGCGCCGGCGCGGGCTTCGCTCACCGCCTACACCGCGGGCATCAACGCCAGGCTGGCGCACACCGCGCAACTTCCGGCGGAATTCCGCATCCTCGGCGTGAAGCCCGAGCCGTGGACCGAAATCGATTCGCTCGCCTGGATCAAGGTGTTCGCGCTGGATCTGGGCGGCAACTATCGCCGCGAAATCGATCGCTATGTCGCCCAGAGCGCGCTGACGCCGGAGCAGGCCGCGATCTTCTTTCCGGAGTATCCCGCGCAGGCGCCGACCACGGTCGCTTCGATCGAACAAGCGCAAGGTCTGTTGGCGATGGCCGACTCGCAGTACGAGCTGCAAAGCAAGTTGCGCCTGGCCGCGCCCAACACCGGCAGCAACGCCTGGGCGGTCGCGGGCCGGCATACCGCCGACGGCGGCGCCCTGCTCGCCAACGATCCGCACCTGGGGCTGCAGATTCCCTCGCTGTGGTATGCGGTCAGCGTGGACACGCCGACACTTAAAGTCTCCGGCATGAGCCTGATCGGCCTGCCGGTGGTGGTGTTCGGCCGCAACGCGCAGATCGCCTGGGGCGGCACCAACATGATGGCCGACACCCAGGACCTGTTCTTCGAACGCGCCGACGCCAGCGGTGCGAACTACGAGGCCGACGGCGTCTGGCAACCGTTCCAGGTGCGCAGCGAAGTCTTCAACGTCCGCGCCGACTTCCCGGAAAAGCTTCGCCGCCAGTACGCGCCGGTGACGCTGCAGGTGCGCAGCAGCCGCCACGGGCCGATCATCAGCGATCACTTCAAGGTGTTCGATCAACCGGTGGCGCTGCGCTGGACCAGCCTGGATGCGGCCGATACCAGTTACGAAGCCTTCTTCCGCATGAACTACGCGCGCGACTGGAGCGAGTTCAAGCAGGCCTTGAGCCATCACGTCGCGCCGGCGATGAACATGCTCTATGCCGATCGCGCCGGCAACATCGGCTATCTCGGCGCCGGTCGCATTCCGGTGCGCAGCCGCGGCGAAGGCACTACCCCCTCGCCCGGCTGGGATTCCAGCTACGGCTGGTCCGGCGAAGTGCCGCCGGCGCAGTGGCCGCAAACGTACAACCCGCCGTCGGGTTACTTGGTCAGCGCGAACAACCGCGTGGTCGGCGACGATTATCCCTACTTCGTCTCGCACGACTGGGCTTCGCCGGCGCGGGCGCAACGCATCGAACAACTGTTGCGGCAACGCATCGGCTCGGGCCGAAAACTTGTCGCCGAGGATATGCAGCGCATCCAGGCCGACACCGTCGACCTGGACGCCGCCGCGATGATGACGCACCTGCGCGAGCGCCTGCCGCAAGGCGAGCACGGCGCGCAGGCCGCCGCCTATCTGCGCGGCTGGAACGGCGACATGCGCGCCGACAGCCAGGCCGCGAGCATCTTCCACGTGTGGATGCAGCATTTCCGCAGCACCTTGTTCGCCGATCAGTTGCAGGGCACCTGGAACAATCCACAACGCACGCGCCTGCTGCGGCGGCTCGGCGACGGCGTGCGCCTGGAGCGGCTCGGCCGCCTGATCCAGGACGACCCGACCGGCTGGTGCGACAACCGCGACACGCCGCGACGCGAAACCTGCGAGCAGTCGCTGGCCAGTTCCCAGGCCAGCGCTCTGGATGAACTGCACAAACTCCGGGGCGATTGGAGCATGCGCGACTGGCAGTGGGGACAGGTGCAGAAGACCGTGTACACGCATATCCCGATGAGCGCCATGAAGCCGCTGAACAAGGTGTTCGAACGCCGCATCGGTAACGGCGGGTCCAGCAATTCCATCAACGTGGCCTCGTCCAACTTCGCCTACGCCGACGGTTACCTGCAGGACTTCGGCGCGGGCTTTCGCCAGGTGATCGCGCTCAGTCCCAAGCAGGTGACGCATTGGTACATGAATTCGACCGGACAATCGGGTAACGCAATGAGCCCGCATTACGACGACATGGTCGAGCCGTTCCGCGACGTTCGCTATTACCGTCTGCGCACCGCCGCCGACGGTGCCCTCCCCGCGCCGAACACCGCTTCGATGGCGGCGGCAGGAGCCAGCCGATGAAATTGTTCAGCCAGTTCTCCGCACGCGCGCCCAACCGGGTGTTCGTCTCGATCCTGCTCGGCGGCCTGTCCGGCATCTGCTATTCGCTGCTGATCCCGCTGGTGCTCAGCGTGATCAAGGATGGCGACCGCCGCTTCGACGAGGTCGCGGCGACGCCGACGCACCTGTTCGGGCTGGAGATCGCCAACGCGCCGTTCGCCGCGGTGTTCGCGCTGGTGTGCGTGTTCATCCTGGTGGCGCGCACGCTCTCGCAGATCATGCTGACCCGGGTCGCCATCGACGTGGCCTCGGACCTGCGGACGCGGATGTACGCGCGCATCGCCAACGCGCCCTTGCCGGCGCTGGAGCGCATCGGCGCGGCGCGCATGATCGCCGCCCTGACCACCGACGTGCCGCGCATCGTGCTGGGCGCGCGGATGATGCCGGACCTGTTGATCAACATCGTCACCCTGATCGGCATGCTCGGCTTCCTGCTGGTGCTCAACGCGGACGTGTTCGTGTTCGTGCTGGGCTGCATCGCCTTCGGCGTGGCGAGCTATCAGATTCCGATGCTGTTCGGCCGCCGCCATTTCATACGCGCGCGTCACGGCTTCGATGGATTGCAGGAGTCCATCCAGGGACTGATCCACGGCATCAAGGAGCTCAAGCTCAACGACAGCAAGCGCCAGGCGTTTTTCGACGATGTGCTGATGGCGCACGAGCATCAGGTGCGCTCCAGCGAGAAGGCCGGCCACACCCTGGTGCGCGCGGCGAGCAATTACGGGGATCTGCTGAGCTTCTTCGTGATCGGCTCGATTCTCTTCATTTTCGTCAACTATCATCTGGTCAGCACGCCGGAGCTGATCGGCGTGATCATGGCCCTGCTCTACATCACCGGCCCGGTGGCGATGATCCTCAACTACATCCCGCAGTTGACGGTCTCGCGCGTGTCGGTGCAGCGGGTAGCCAAGCTGTTCGAGGAAATTCCCGCCGAGTCGATCGACACCGTGCAGGAGCCGGCGGCGCAATGGGACTGCGTGCGCTTCGAGCAGGTCAGCTATCACCATCAGGCCGCCGAGGGCGCGGGCTTCCAGGTCGGGCCGCTGGATCTGCAGATCCGCAAAGGCCAGATCACTTTCATCGTCGGCGGCAACGGCTCGGGCAAATCGACGCTGAGCAAGCTGATCACCCTGCACTACCGCCCCACCGGCGGCAATATCCACTTCGGCGAACAGACGCTCAGCGACGCCACCATCGGCTCGCTGCGCCAGTCGATCGGCGCGATCTATTCCGACTACTACTTGTTCGACCGCGTACTCGGCCCCGAGGAGCGCGAGCGGTTGACCGAACTGGTCGAGCATTACCTCAAGGCGCTGCAACTCGACCACAAGGTGAAGTACCGCGACGGCAAGTTCTCCACCCTGTCGCTGTCCGACGGCCAACGCCGTCGCATGGCGCTGCTGGCGGCGATTCTCGACGACAAAGACCTGTACCTGTTCGACGAATGGGCCGCCGACCAGGACCCGACCTTCAAGGCGGTGTTCTACTACGAAATCCTGCCGGCGCTGAAGCGGCGCAACAAGGCGATCGTCGCGATCAGCCACGACGATCGTTACTTCGACGTCGCCGATCAGGTGGTGACGCTGGAGGACGGCAAGCTGGCCAGCGTGACTGTGCGCGAGAGCGAATACGTCAATCAGGCAGGGGCGGCTGGCGGGCCGAAGTTCGTGATTCGGGGCGGTATCGATCGAGATGCGGCAGGCGCACAGGTGTCACCGGATCATGGCGAAGTTGTTCCGCTCGGCACCGAAGCGCTGGTGCGTAAGGAACTGGTTTGACTTTAAGCGTTCTTAGGGCGTCGTGCCCTTCGTTAGGATTCGTCGTTGATCCCTTAAGAAGCTATCTGGGCTTGTACGGGGATGTTCTGCTGCGGTAAGAGCAAATCCCCCGGCGCATGGGCTGATACTCGGCTTCTTGCTTTCTCAGGCGCCAGCCCCCTTTTTCAAAGGAGCGCATTTTCGTGCTTAGCCATGACAAAAAAAGGGCGCCCTTTCGGACGCCCTCGATGCCTCGGATGTCGAATCGCGCCGGTCAGTAGTAACCGGCCAAATTCAAGAACCACCCCTTGTTGTCGTACTCCAGATCGGTCAAATCGTCGCTGAAATCGGTGAAGTTGTAGCCGATGCCGACCTTGAAGTTGTCGCCGATCTGACGGTCCACGCCGACCAGCCAGCCGCGCTTGTCGCCGCCGTCCTTGACCGCCAGCCAGCGGTATTCGGCCATGGCGTCCCACTTGGCGATCAGGTGGTAGCGCACTTGCCCGGCGAGGAAGTCGGCGCGGCTGTCCAGCCACAGGCCGGTGCCGCGGCCGAGGCGGTAGTCGCCCCAGCGGCTGGCGGCCTTGCCGCCCACTTCCCACTTGTCGTCGATGCGGTAGATGCCTTCGAACGACAACACCTGCGAGCGTTGGTCGTACTGGTTGCCGCCCTCCTGGCCGATGGTGGCCAGGTCGTACAAGTAGATGTACTTGCCGAACGCGGCCCAGCGAGAGCTGTCGTGCGGACGGTAGGCGAAGCCCAGGTTGCCTTCGACGGTCTTGGCGCCGCGGCTGGCGTCGATTTCGTCGTTGATGTCGGAGTAGACGAAGCGCGCGGCGATGCGCCAGTCCTCGTTGATCTTGTAGAACAGGCGGTTGGTGGTGACCCACACTTCGCGACGCTCGGCGCCGCTGTCCTTGCGGTATTCGATCTTGCTCGACCAATCGGTGCGCGGATCGACGCGGCCGCCGCTGAGGCTGTAGGCGCGGCGATCGACGTGGCCGGTGGACGCTTCCAGATCGCCGTCCATCAAGGTGAAGCCCAGGTTCCAGCCTTCGGCCGGATAGAAGTCCATGCCGAAGGTATGCATGATGCCTTCGCTGGAATCGCGCGGGTCCTTGAGAAACTGGCTCTCGTTGTAGAGGTTGGTCTGGTTGTTCAAGCGCCAGCGCTGGCCGATGGTCCAACCGGTCTGCAGGGCGTTGTCGAACAACGGATCGCGCTCGGTGTTGTCGGTGCTGAAGGTGTAAGCGCCGTACAGCGTGTGATCGGTGTTGAGGCGGTACTCGGCATCGAGCTTGCCGGCCTGGCCGCGGCTGCCGCTGCTGACTTCCGCGCCGACGCTGGAGCGGTCGCCGAACAGGTAGCGCGCGCCCAGGGTGAGCAGATCGTTGCGGTCGTACTTGCCGCCGTCGTCATCGACCGTGTATTGCCCGGTCGCGTACAACTCGAGCGTCGAGCCGATGCGGTGACGGTAGCTGAGCGCGAACAGCATCGCGTCGATGTCGGGCGCGGTCGAGGTCGAACTCGCGCCGCGCTCTTCGCGGATGCGGCGCAGTTCGGCGCCGAGCTGGTCGTCGTTGGTGATGCGCCAATCGGCGGTCAGCTGGGTTTGTTCGAGCGATTCGTCGCCGCGTTCGCGACGGGTATGCCGGCCGAACAGGCTGAAGTTCTCCGTGAAATAGCCGAGGAACTCCGCGCCGTACTCCTGCACCGCTTCGCCGTTGTCGTAGCGCGAGATCGAGAAACCTTCGTCGATGTCGCGCCACCAGGCGCCGACGCTCCAGTCGAGTTCGGTCCAACCCAGCTCCTTGAAGTTGGCGCGCGCTTCGACCTTGTCGGCGTCGCCCCTGCGCGCACCGGTGACCGGGTTGATGCGGGTGAAATCGACGCCGCCGTTGGTCGAATACCAGATCGGCGCAGCGGTGGATTCGGTGCGCGTCTTCTCCAGTTTCAGGTAGGTGCCGCGGCCGGCCTGCAGGGTCAGGTCCACGCCCTTGAGGCTGTAGTCGTCGCCGCTGCGGTTTTCGTCGATATAGGTGCCGCCGACCGCGAAGTGGTCGCCGAACCATTGCTTGCCGCGGAAACCGGCGCTGACGTCGTCGGTCTGGAAACCGGCCGGGACGTATTCGTAATCGACCAGCAGACGCTGGGTGTAGCCGTCCAGCGGCGTGTCACGGGTCAGGGTGCGCACGTTTTCGCGGGTGATCTGCGACAAGGCCCGGGTCAGGATAAGGCGACCCTGCATGTCGTTCATTTCGTAATCAGCACCGCGCTTGAGGTCCACGCGCGATTCCACCCGGCCGGTGGTGACGTCGCGGATTTCCACCGTGACCTTTTCCGAACCCGGCAGGACGTCGGTGTGGCGCAGCATGTACACGCTGTTGCCGGTGCCGAGGAACTCGGTGTGGCCGAGCGCGCTCTGCGCTTCGGAGCCGAACAGCTTGAGTTCGCTGCGCGGATCGCCGAGCACGGTGGTGTTGCGGCTGCGCCAGTTCAGCGCCGCGCCGTACAGCGAGCGGTTGTACTGGCCGTATTCGGTGCCGGTGATGCCGGTGTTGAAGTTGCCCCACATCGCCTGGTTCTGATCCCAGTCCACGCGCAGGTACAACTTGCCCTGGGTATCGACGTCGCGATAGGTGTTGGAATCGTCGCCGTACACCGGGTAATACAGGTTCGGATCGAGACGGCGGAAGATGTCCTGCGCATCGGCGTCGAAGAAGCCGTTGAACATGCGCTTGATTTCGTTCTCGCGCGTGTCGGCCTGGGCGGTGATCAGGTACTTGCCCTGCACCTTGCCCTTCAGATAGAACGCCAGGCGGCCTTCGCTGATGAAGCTGTCGTCGTAGCGGCCCTGGTCGCCCGCGGCCAGCGGTTCGATGTTGCCGCTGACGTTGTTCTCCGACAGGGTCACGTCCGCCAGCGCCACCAGGAAGCTGTACTTGCCGGTCACGTTGACGTCGAGGTTCTTCTCGATGTCGCCGCCTCCGCGGTTCTTGATCTTCACCGCGTACGTGTGCGGGCCGACCGGTTCCAGGAACTCGGCCGCGAACTTGCGTTCCAGGTCGATCGGGAAGGTCTGGTCGTTGATCGTCAGCTGGCTGTCGCGCGGGATGTCGCGGCCGTAGATGCGCACGCGCGAACCGTAGACCGGGATGTTCTGGATGCGGATCGCGTTGGAGCCGTAGATCGAGCTGGTGATCGCCACGTCCTGCGCGCCGCGGTCGTCGATCGGCTGGCCGAGCGTGCGCTGCACTTCCTCGCGCTGGATCTGCACGCCGCGGTCGTACTCTTCCGGCTTCAGCAACTGGATACGCTGCTGGTTGATTTCGTCGAACGCGCCGTCCTTGCCGTAGGCGCGGGCGATGTAGATCAGTTCGTCGCCGGCCAAAAGGTTGATGTTGGACGGCAGCGTGCCGTCCCACTCCTGCTCGGAAACGTTCTCGACCGGCAGGTCGATCGTCGCCAGCGGCGTCACCAGATCGGTGTCGCTGCCGCGGTAGACCGTCACCGTCAGCTTGTCGATGAACGAGGCGTAGTTGGTGTAGCCGTGGAAGCGCACCGGCTTGGTGATGCGGCCGTTCTCGAACGGCGCGGTCGAACCGGCCTGCACGTTGAGCACCGGCGGGCCGAGCGTGGGATCTTCGGTCGCCCAGATCACGCCGCCGTTGGGCAGGTCGATCTGGAACTTGCCGGCGATCTTCGCCGCGCCCGGCGCGAGGTTCTCGTGCACCACATCGACGCGGCGATTGGCTTGCAACGCCGCCGCATCGTCGCCCTGCGCGACCGGCTTTTCTTCGCCGCGGGTCCGCACCCGGAACAACAGGCCTTCCTCGCTGCGGCATTCGGTGCCTTCGCACTTGGCGCGCGGCACCGGCTGGGTCGCTTCGGTCTGCGGCGCCGGCTTGTCGAGCGAGCTCAGGTCCACCGGGACCGGCGTGGTGCGCCGGCCCAGATCCTGCCTGGGCTGAGCCAGGGTGTCGGGAGCGCGGTTCTGGCTCGGATTATTGACGCCGGTCTTCTGCGCGAGCGCGGGCGTGGCCGCGCCGGCGGAGAGCAAGCCGATCAGGGTCATGTCCAGAAGCTTCATCTTCATCTTCATGGTCATGTCCTCAGCGGTTGCCCACGCCGACCGGCGCCTGGGTGTCGTCGGTGATATCCACTCTCACTTTCTGCCTCACCTCGGGCTTGAGCTCGGCCGAGATCGCTTCGAACACGGCCTTGGCGCGACGCAGTCCCAGTTGCACGTTGTAGGCGGCGGCGCCGCGTTTGTCGGCGCGGCCGATGACGCCGACCGCTCCGCTGCCCTGCTGATTGAGCGCCTTGGCGATCTCGCTGATCAGCGCCTTGTACTTCGGCTTGATCGTGGCCTGGTCGGTGTCGAACAGCACCTCGCCCAAGCGGATCGACGGATCCAGGCTCACCAACGCCTGGCTCGCATCGACGCCCGCCACCACGTCCACCTGCACCTTGTGCGCGAGATCCGGATCGGGCTCGAGTTGCTTGAGCAGCTCGGCCTGCACGGCACGGGCGCGGGCGAAGGCCAGCGCCTCCTCCTCGGCCTGCGCGGTGACGGTGACGCTGCCTCCGCCGGCCTCGCGCAGACGGCCGGCGATGTCCTCGAACATCGGCGCGTAGTCCGGCTTCACCTTGGCGCTGCCGGCTTCGAAGATCACCTCGCCCAGTTCGACGTCGGTGTTCGACTTGCCGCTGCCGATTTCGCCCGGCGGCAGCTTGACGCCGAAGTCGAAGCGGGTCGGCACGCCCTGGGTGATGCGGCGCACGCGCGGGTTTTCGCTGGTGAACACCGAGCCCGGCGGCAATGTCGCCGGATCGACCTTGAGGATGAAGTTGCGTCCGCGCGCGGAGTCGCCGCCGTGGATGCCCTCGAGGTGGTAACGGCCGTACGCGTCGGTTTCCATGATCAGACCTTCCACCGATGCGATGCGCACGCCCGGAATGCCGCGTTCCTCGACCCCGTTGTTGCGGATCGTGTAAGCGACCTGGTAACCGGCCGCGCTCTGGCTGACCTGACGGCTGATCTGCAGGTCCTGCGCGGTCAGACCCTTGGCGGCATCGCCGCGGCCGCGTTCGACCGTGGTCTTGCCGGCGGCGTCCATCCGCACCGTGGTGCCTTCCTCGGTGGTCAGCACGAAGTCGTCGGTGAACTCCAGCGAGCTCAGCGTCTGCCGCACGATCACCTGCCGCTGCGCGGCGGTGACCGCGTCGGAGCTGCGGCCTTCGATGCGACCCAGCGCGATGCCATGCAGCAGCGGCGCACTCGCGTCGGGCTCGGCGACCGGACCGTCGCCGCGATCGACCGTGGTGGAACCGGCGACGTAAGCGTTCGGAGCGAAGCCGCCCTGCACGCGCACGCCGGTGGCCTTGGCCGGATCCTGCCAGCCGTCGCTGTCGCGGTCGTCGAACACACTGCCGACGATCAGGCTGTCTTCCAGCAGCGGATCGCCCGCCATGGTGACTTCGGCGGTGGCGTCGTTACTGATCTTGGTGCCGTTGTCGTCGTAGCCGGCGACCTGGTTCTTATGGCCGCCCTTGCCCACGCCGGCGCCGACTCGCAGGAAGTAGCTCACCGAGCCCTTGCCGCCGACCGCGATGTCGATGCCGCCGATGCGCAGCGGATTGGCGCTGATCACCACGCCGTTGCGGTTGTCGTCGTCCACCGTCAGCGAGTTATCGACGAAGGTGAAGCCGGCCGGCGGGATATCGACCAGGGTCGCGTTGACCGCGGGCGAATCGCCGACGTTCTCGATCTGCACGGTGTAGCGGACCAGATCGCCGATCTTGACCTCGCGCACCGCCGCGGTCTTGATCAGGCGCAGCACCGGCGCATTGGCCACCACGGTGATGGTCACCGTCGCGTTCGCGCACACCGGCGTCGGCGAAGAAACGTCGCAGACGCGATAGGTGAAGGTGTCGGTGCCGGCGAACAGCGGGTTCGGCGTGTAGGTGCACGAACCGGCCGCGCAGGTCACGGTGCCGTTGTTGGGCTGGCCGACGACGGTCAGCGAGGCCGGATCCAGCGGCGCGCCGGTCACCGTGTCGTTGCCGACCACGTTGATCGTCACCGGCTTGCCCTGGTCGGTCTTGCCCACATCCGGATTGGCCGTGACCGTATTGGGCTGCACCGTCACGGTGACCGTCGCGGTCGCGCAGTTGGTCGGATTGAGCTTCTCGCAGATCGTGTAGACGTAGCTGTCGTTGCCGCTGAAGTTCGGGCGCGGCGTGTAGGTGATGGTGCCGTCGCTGTTGACCACGACGGTGCCGTTGGCGGGATTGGTGCTGACGGTGATCACGACCAGGTTCGGATCGATCGGCGCGCCGTTGAGCGTGTCGTTGGCGATCACGTTGGTCGTCACCGGCGTGTTCTGCGGAGTCGTGCCCGTGCCGCCGGCGGGATCGTCGGTGGCGGTGATCGCGGGCGCGGTCACGGTGATGGTCACCGTGGCGGTATCGCAGTTGCTCGGGTTCAGCACTTCGCACAGCTGGTAGGTCACGGTGTAGTTGCCGGCCGGCGTACCGGGCGCGACATCCACGCCGCCATCGGCCTTGACCGTCAGCGGGCCGTTGGTGTTCGGGGTTACGGTGACGTCGGCGGGGTTGACGGTGCTGCCGCCGAGCGTGTCGTTGCCGAGCACGTTGACCACGTTGGTGCCGCCGGTGCCGCCGTTGACCGGCGTGGCGACGATGTCATCGACCGCGTCGATGACCGCGGCGCTCACCGTCACGGTCACGTCGGCTTGCGTGCAGTTGGTCGGATCGGCGATTTCGCAGATCTCGTAGCGCACCACGTAGCTGCCCTGCGGCGTGCCCGGCGCGACGTTCACCGTGCCGGTGGCCGGATCGACGGTCACGTTCGGGTTGGTGGTCGAGACCTGGCGGATGGTGACGTTCGAAGTCGTCGCCGGCTGGCCGTTGAGCGTGTCGTTGACCAACACGTTCGGCACGGCCACACCACCGGTTGCACCGTTGGCGACCGTACCCGAATCCGGGCCGGCCACGATCGGACGCCGTGCGACCGGCGTGGTCACCTGCGAGGTGGACGGCGTCGGCGTTTCGGTCGAGGTCGCGCTGGCGTCGTTGACGATGTTGCCCGCGGTGGCGTCGCCGGCCGTCACCGTGTACGTACCGGTGACCACGCAGGTCGCGCTGCCGCCGGTCGGCGCCATCGCCGGGCAATTCCAGCTCGAAGGCGTGGTCTTGCTGTCGGTGATGACGACGTTGTTCAACGTCACGTTGCCGGTGTTGGTGGCGGTGATGGTGTAGGTCAGCACGTCGCCGATCGTCACCGTGCCGCTGCCGTCGTTGTCGGCGTTGGTGGGCTGGGACTTGACCAGGGTCATCGCCGGGTTGCGCGTCGCGGTGATCGTGACCGTATCGGTCGGCGAGGTCGTCGTGCCGTCGGTCGCGCTGGCGATGTTGGTGAGGCTGCCGGCATCCAGATCGGCCTGGGTCACGGTGTAGTTCGCCGTGCAGGTCAGCGTCTGGCTCGGGTTCAGGCCACCGGCCGGCAGCGCCGGACAGGTCACCGTGGTCTTGTCGTCGGTCACGCTGATCGCGGTAGTGATCGTGACGTTACCGGTGTTGGTGACGATGTAGGTGTACGGGATCACCTGGCCGACCGTCGCGTACGTGGTCGCGGTCGAAGCCTTGTCGATCGTCATCGCACGCGTCTGCGTCGCGGTGATCGTCACCGTGTCSGTCGGCGARGTCGTCGTGCCGTCGGTCGCGCTGGCGATGTTGGTCAACGTGCCGGCGTTCAGATCGGCCTGGGTCACGGTGTARTTCGCCGTGCAGGTCAGGGTCTGAGTCGGGGCCAGGCCACCGGCCGGCAGCGCCGGACA